>JADGNS010001087.1 GCA_017883355.1 Candidatus Solibacter sp. | reverse complement strand
TGGCGTTCGCCCTGGAGGACGTGAATCTCCACACCCGGTTGATTGTCCGAGGCGGTGGAGAATATCTCTGATTTGCGGGTGGGGATGGTCGTGTTGCGCTCAATAAGCTTAGTGAACACGCCGCCCAGCGTCTCGATGCCGAGCGACAGCGGCGTCACGTCGAGCAGCAGAACGTCTTTGACCTCGCCTTTGAGCACGCCGGCCTGAATGGCGGCGCCGACGGCCACCACTTCGTCCGGGTTTACACCCTGATGGGGGGCCTTGTTCACCAAATTGTGGGCGGTATCCACCACCTTTGGCATGCGAGTCATGCCGCCTACCAAAACCAGCTCATCAATGACCCTGGCTTCCAGGCCGGCGTCACTCAGACAATGCTTCACCGGCGCGACCGTGCGCTCGAAGAGATCGTCGCAGAGCTGCTCCATCTTGGAGCGGGTCAGCTTCCTGCTGATGTGTTTGGGCCCGCTGGCATCGGCGGTGATGAAGGGCAGGTTGATCTCATAGTCCTGCGAGCTGGACAGGGCGATCTTGGCTTTCTCCGCCTCCTCTTTGATGCGCTGGAGCGCGTCGGCCTGCTTGCGCAGGTCCATGCCGTGCTCTTTCTTGAACTCATCCAGAATCCAGTCCATGATCCGGTTGTCCCAATCGTCGCCGCCCAGGTGGGTATCGCCGTTGGTGGCCTTGACCTCGAAGACGCCGTCGCCGATTTCCAGCACTGAAATGTCGAACGTGCCGCCGCCCAAATCGTACACCGCGATTTCCTCGTCCTTCTTCTTGTCCAGCCCGTAGGCCAACGAAGCGGCGGTCGGCTCGTTGATAATCCGCAGCACTTCCAAGCCGGCAATCCGTCCAGCGTCCTTGGTAGCCTGCCGCTGGGAGTCGTTGAAGTAAGCGGGAACGGTAATCACAGCCTGCGTGATCTTCTCGCCGAGCCGCATTTCGGCGTCAGCCTTGAGCTTGCCGAGCACCATGGCGGAAATCTCCGCTGGGGTGAAAATCTTGGGCTTGCCTTCGATCTCGACCTCAACGCCAGCGTCGCCGTTAGCGGCAGCGACGACCTTGTAAGGGACGCGTTTGCGCTCCTCTTCCACCTCGGTAAACTTGCGCCCCATGAACCGCTTGATCGAATAGACGGTATTCTTGGAGTTGGTGACGGCTTGCCGCTTGGCGGCATCGCCTACCAGCCGCTCGCCGGTCTTGGTGAACGCCACGACGGACGGCGTAACTCGCCGTCCTTCCGAATTCTCCAGCACGGTGGGCTCCCCGCCCTCCATGACCGCCATGCATGAGTTCGTGGTGCCTAAATCAATGCCAATAACTTTTGCCATATAGATGCCTTCGGATATAGAAATCCGCAAGCCTATAAGCACTGTCAGTGCCATCAGGGTGATTTGTGGACAAGTGGCTTACAAACGGACACTTGCGAAAGATCATCGCATTCTAGCAAGCCCAGAAAGTTGTGCCAGTTGTGCCATCTTGGCGCGATACTAGGGCCATTGGCACACTCCTTTTGGCACAATCGACTCGAGTCCTGACAGAACTAGTTGGCTATTTGCGGAGCTGCCGAGTGCCGGATTGCGAAGACGCTCGATCGGCGCCACGGCAGGGCAGGCGGCTTACAACGTCCTGTAGGCCGCGTGCCCTCACGCGGCAACCAAGAGACCGATCAATTCCGGAACCAAGGACTACCCCTCCAGCGCCGCCGCCACTGCCATCGGGAAAACCTCCCCCACATCGCCTTCCAGCCGCAGCGTAACCTCCGGCAAGTCATCGTGTTCCGTCGGGCCGCGATTGATGATCACATATGGCACGCCCCGGCTCGCGGCCAGCAGCGGGATGTTCGCCGCCGGATAAACGGACAGCGTCGAACCCAGCGCCACCACCAGGTCGGCGGCCTTGGCGATAGCCCCCGCCCGCTCCAAATCCTCATTCCGCAGGTTCTGTCCAAAACTAATCGTGGCCGGCTTCAGGAACCCGCCGCATTCACAGACCGGCGGACGCCGCGTCTTTCGAAACGCCTCGAAGTGTGCCGCGGGGTCCGAGCGCCGCCCACACGTCTGGCACTCGATGAAGCTATTCGTGCCGTGCAACTCTACCAGCCGCTCCGCTGGCGTGCCGGCGCGCTCGTGCAGGCCGTCGATGTTCTGCGTTACCACCGCCAGCACCTTGCCCGCCTGCTCTAGCCGCACGATGGCCTCGTGCGTGGCGATCGGGCGCGCCTCCCGAAACGCTGGCCAACCCTCCAGCTTGAAATCCCAATGCTCCACCCGCGCCGCTTCCGACCGCATGAAATCATGGTAATAGACCGGTTGCCGCCGTTTCCAGACCCCTTCCGGCCCGCGGAAATCCGGGATGCCGCTGCCGGTCGATATGCCCGCCCCGGTGAACACAAGCATCTTCTTCGACTCGCGCAAAAGTTCCGCCAGCTTTGCTGTTTCCATGCCGCCAGTTTCACTCCAAAGCCTCCCGGCACCAAACAAAAAGGACTCAGCCCGAACATTTGCGCCCGGAGATGGTCTGTACCTGGCTTTGCGCGGCTTTGCTCGGCATTTGTCGAGGTAGGGTCGCCGGTTGCCCGGCGCCCCCCTCACAGATCCCGGCGGGCGGTTTTTCCGCACCGGGCTCTTCAACCTGACACGCTGTCTATC
>JADGNS010000129.1 GCA_017883355.1 Candidatus Solibacter sp. | reverse complement strand
CACGCGGTCGGCATCCGGGTGAAAGGTCACGCGTTTGGGAACGCCACCCGATACGGGCACGGTGAAGACGTCCACATTGCCATCGTATTCGCCGCTGAAAGCCAGAGTCTTGCCATCGGGCGAAAAGGCGGCATCGCTTTCGAAGCCGGGCCCGGAGGTCAGCCGTGTGGCCACGCCGCCCTCGCGGCCGACATGCCACAGATCGCCCGAGTAGGAGAATACGATCTCGCTCTTATTCATCGCCGGCTTTTGCAGCAGATGAATGGCGCCGGGTGCGGCGAATGCGGTCGCGATGCCGGCGCAAAAGAGCGCGGCCCGACTGAAGAGTTTCATGGTTCGGTCCTCCCCGAACCTCATTCTACCCGAAGAGGACCGGCCACTCTGGTTACTTAATCACCGATCAAACGGCGCCACTGCCCGAGCGATGGGCGGTGGCCCGGGGTTCCTTCAGACTCTGGATCCACTCGTTCACCTGTGTCTCGGCCACTTCCCTCATGATGCCGTAGCGCTCCTGCAAGCGACCCACGAATTGGTCTTTGCGCCCGGCAATGTATTCCACATCGTCATCGGTGAGCTTGGCCCACTGCCTTCGGACCGCACCCCTCATTTGCTTCCATTGACCTTCCATTTGATCCCAGTTCATAAGGACCTCCTCGGCGTTGGAAAGGCACGCGCCTGTCCAGAGTGTCCTGGCATACAAACAGGCGACCAAGTATTGCGTTATCATCGCCGCCGGATTCCAGGCGACAAAAAGTCACTGTGTACTTTTTTCTTGCGCCGGAGCCCGTGGCATAAGGGGTCCTGCGAGAGGCTTGTAGCGCCTGCCACCGTTATATATAACAGTTCTATGCACCGAATCCTGCTCGCCTTCCTCGCCGCGCTTACGCTGTCCGCCGCGGACGTCAACACCTTCTCCATCGTGGCCTACGACCCTGCCACCGGCGATTGCGGCGTCACCGTGGCCTCCCGGTACTTTTCCGTCGGCGCCGTGGTGCCGTGGGCCGAGGCCGGCACCGGCTGCATCGCCACCCAGGCCAATGTCAACGTCGGCTACGGCCCGCGCGGCCTCGAACTGCTCCGCCAGGGACTCACCGCCAGACAGGTGATCGTCAAGCTCCTCGCCGACGACACGTTCCCCGGCAAGGATGGCCGCCAGGTGGCCGTCATCGACCACCTGGGTAACGTTGCCGCCTTCACCGGCTCTAACGCGCCCAACTGGGCGGGCGACCGCCAGGGCAAGACCTGGTCCGCGCAGGGCAACATCCTGGTGGGAGCGCAGGTGCCCGAAGCAATGGGCCGCGCCTTCGAATCCACACCGGGCGATCTCGCCGAGAAACTCTTCGCCGCCCTCAAAGCCGGCGACGACGCGGGCGGCGATTCGCGCGGCAAGCAATCGGCCTCGATGCTCGTCGTCGGCAAGGGCCGCGGCCGCAACATCAATAACGATCGCCTGATTTACATCAATGTCGATGACAGTCCCGCGCCCATCCCTGAACTGCGCCGCCTTTTGGATATGAACCTCGGCATGCTGTATTCGCAGTGGATGGGCGACCTGCGCTCCGCCGGCAAGCGCCAGGAAGCGCGCGAGGCCGCGGCTAAGGTCGCCAGGTACATGCCCAGTGCCCAGTCGCAGGTTACCCTCGGCCTGATGGACTACGAGCTCGGCGACAAACCCGCCGCGCTGGCCGATTTCCGCAAGGCCCTGGAGATGGACCCCAACGTCCGCCGCCAATTCGAAGCGTCCGCACCGCCGCAACCCGGCCGCGGCCAGCGCCTCCGCGCCGTCCTCGACGACCAGGAATTCATGAAGCAGTTGTTTCCCGCGAAGTAGTTCGCGCCCCCCGCGCCGGGTCTTCGCGTCTCCGCAGGGCGGGCGGGGTATAATTTTCGAAATGCGAAAAATTGGATTTGCCCTGCTGGCGTGCGGCGCCGCGGCATGGTTGTTCGCCGCTCCATCCTACGACCCGGCGATCTTCAGCTCGCTCACCTGGCGCAGCGTGGGACCGCCGCGCGGGGGCCGCTCCATCGCATCGGCGGGCAGTTCCAGCCGGCCGCTGGAATACTATTTCGGCGCCACCGGCGGCGGCCTCTGGAAGACCACAGACGGCGGCCTGACCTGGCGCCCCGTGACCGACGGCCAGTTGAAGAGTTCCTCGGTGGGCGCCGTGGCGGTGTCGGAATCCAACCCCGACGTGATCTACATCGGCATGGGCGAAACCGAACTGCGCGGCAACATCATGCAGGGCGACGGCGTGTACAAATCCATCGATGCCGGCAAGACCTGGAAGCACGTGGGCCTCGCCGATACCCAAGCCATCTCGCGCATTCGCGTGCATCCCGCCAACCCCGACGTGGTCTACGTATCCGCGCTCGGCCACCCCTACGGCCCTAACGCGGAGCGCGGCGTCTTCCGTTCCAAGGACGGCGGGCAGACCTGGACGAAAATCCTCTTCCGTAACGACCGTTCGGGCGCCGTCGACCTCTGCCTCGACCCCGCCCACCCCGACGTCCTCTTCGCCGCCATATGGGACGCCTCTCGCACGCCGTGGAGCCTTTCGAGCGGCGGCCCCGGCAGCGGCCTCTTCAAATCCACCGACGGCGGCGACCACTGGACCGAGATCACGCGCAATCCCGGCATGCCGACTGGCATCGTCGGCAAGATCGGCGTGGCGGTGTCCGGCGCCGATGGGAATCGCGTCTACGCTATCGTGGAAAACGAGAATGGCGGCGTCTTCGTTTCCGACGACGCCGGCGCTACCTGGAAGCTGCTCAGCGAAGACCGGCGCCTGCGGCAGCGCGCCTTCTACTACTCGCGCATCTACGCCGATCCCAAAGCCAAGGACACCGTCTACGTGCTCAACGTGGGATTCTTCCGCTCCACCGACGGCGGCAAAACCTACCGCACCGTTCCCACGCCGCACGGCGACAATCACGATCTGTGGATCGACCCGGCCAACCCGCTGCGCATGGTACAAAGCAACGATGGCGGCGCCAACGTCTCGCTGAACGGAGGCCAGAGCTGGACCGGCCAGGAGTACCCCACCGCGCAGCTTTACCACGTCGCCACCACGCGCGACATTCCGTATCACGTCTGCGGCGCGCAGCAGGACAGCTCGACGATTTGCGTTTCCAGCGCCGCCGGCGGGCGCGGCGGACGCGGCGGCACCGCGCCCTACGCTGTCGGCGGCGGCGAGAGCGGCTATATCGCACCGCATCCCACCAATCCCAACCTCTTTTACGCCGGCAGCCAGGGCGCGCTGTTGACGCGCTTCGACCGGCGCTCCAGCTACACGCGCGATATCCAGGTCTATCCCCTGTTCTTCTCCGGCGAATCCGCCGGCTCGCTCAAGGAGCGCTGGCAGTGGACCTTCCCCATCGTCTTCCACCCCATGGATTCCAGCATCCTGTACACCTCTTCGCAGCATCTGTGGAAGACCGTGGACGACGGGCGCACGTGGCAGCAGATCTCGCCCGACCTGACGCGCGGCGACGCCAAAACTCTCGGCGATTCCGGCGGACCGATCACGCACGATCAGAACGGTCCCGAGTTCTACGGCACCATCTTCACCATCGCGCCCTCGCACAAGGAGAAGGACACCATCTGGACAGGTTCCGACGATGGCGTGGTCCAGATCACGCGTGACGGCGGCAAGCACTGGAGCAAAATCACTCCACCCGGCATGCCCGATTTCGGTCGCGTCAGCCTGATCGACGCCTCGCCGCACGATGCGGCCACGGCGTACGTGGCGGTCAAGAATTACCAGAATGACGACCGGCGGCCGTACCTCTTTAAGACGGCCGATTACGGCAAGACGTGGAGCAAGATCACCAACGGAATTCCGGAGAACGATTTCGTGCACGCCGTGCGCGAAGATCCGGGCAAGCGCGGCCTGCTGTTCGCCGGCACCGAACACGGCATCTACGTTTCCTTCAACGACGGCGCGGAGTGGCAATCCCTGGCGCTGAACCTGCCCGACACGCAGGTGCCGGACCTGGTGATCGAAGGCAACGACCTGGTGATCGCTACGCACGGGCGCTCGTTCTACATTCTGGACAACATCACGCCGCTGCGCCAGTTGACGCCGGCCGTGCTGACTTCGAGTGCCTATCTGTTCAAGCCGCCCACGGCCGCGCGCAATGTGGGACAGGGGCGGATTTCCTACTTCCTCAAGCAGCCCGCCGAGAAAGTGCAGATCGATATCCTCGACGCCAAAGGGCAAATCATCCGCACCTACACGGGAAGCCCGGAGGATGATGCCCGCGGCGGACGCGGCGGCCGTGGAGGACGCGGCGCGGGGGCGGCGGAGGATGCCCCCGCGGAGGACGAGGGCGGCGGTGGCGGTGGACGCGGCGCCGCAACTCCGCCCGTGCCGCGCAAAGCCGGAATCAACAATTTCGCCTGGGACCTGCGCTATCCGGGCGCCAAGGGCTTTGCGGGAATGATCCTATGGAGCGGCGGGCGCGGCGGCGCGGTCGCCGTGCCGGGCCAGTACACCGTGCGGCTCAGCGTCAACGGCCAGGTGCTGAGCGAGCGGCTCAACCTGGAAAAGGACCCGCGCATCGACAGCGTCACCATCGCCGATCTCACCGAGCAGTTCAAGCTCGCCATTCAGATTCGCGACAAGACCACCGAGGCCAACGAAATGGTGATCGCCGTCCGCGAGTTGAAGAAGCAGATGGAGGAGCGCGTGAAACAGAACTCCGACCCCGCGTTGAAGACGGCGTTCGAAGGCTTCGGCAAGAAGCTGGGCGCGGTGGAGGAAGAAATCTACCAGGTGCGCAACCGGAGCAACCAGGACCCGCTGAATTTTCCGATCAAGCTGAACAACAAACTGGCCGCGTTGGAGCGCGTGGTGGAGAGCGGCGACGGCCGGCCCAACGCGTCGTCGTACACCGTGTTCAAGGAATTGAGCGATCAGGAAGCGGCGCAGAAGGCCAAACTGGACGCCGTGCTGAAGACGGACCTGCCGATAGTGAACAAACTGCTCGCCGACCGGAATCTGAAACCTTTGGAAGTGACGGCGACCGAATCGAAAGCGGCGGCACAGTGACCATGGGCTAGTCGAGGCCGGGTTGCATGAGGATCATGCGCAGTTCCGTGGCGGCCTCGAGGATGAATTCCCGGTCGCGCCCGGTGGAGGCCGAATTATAAAGGGCGACGAGCTGGTTGGCGATGGCGCGTCCGCGGTCGGCGAGTTTGGCGGCGCGAGTGTGCAGGGTTTCGGGAAGGCTCGCGGTACGCCTGGGGCGGCGGGCATCGCGGAGGAGCTGGCCGACGGCCTCGATGACCTTCGGGGCGTTCTCGGGGATGAGGCTGACGGCTTCGCCGTTGACGAAGGCGCTATGTTCGCGGAGGACGGGTTCGATGGCGAGATACTGGCTGGGCGAGATGCCGACGAGTTGGGAGATTTCGAAGTAAGTGGGGCCGAAGCGGTTGAGGAGAGCGATGAGGCGATCGGCGTGCCGGCAGGTGATGGCGAGGTGGGTGCCGCAGAAGGCCCGCCAGGATGGGGCGATGGCCCGGTAGACCTTCTCGTCGCGAATGCGGCGAAGGAGCTGGGCGTGGGCGGCGGAACAGCGTCCGGCGACGGCGCCAAAGGCGCGGCGTTGGCCGAGGAGGCGGCCGAGGTCCAGGCCTGGATCGATGGGGACTTGCGGTGGGTTGACGACTTCCGGTGCGTTCATAGCGACTCCAGTGGCCAAGGCGAGACATGCATGTCTCACTGGGCTCACACGATTTGTTGGCAATACGCGAGTTAGTGGCACGAAGCCGGAAAAAGTGAGACAAATTTGTCTCACTTACCGGTCGAGCCACGGGAAAGGGCTTGCCCCCCTGATTTCATGTTACGACCGGAGTGGGCGGATTTCGGGGCGGCGGAGGAGGGCGGTGGGGTGGTAAGTGGTTTTGGGTGGAGTGGGTTACGGGGAAGAGAAAATATTTTATGTTGGTGTGACCGTCTTAGCGGGTTTACCTTGACTTGCACATTACCCGACACTATACTTCGACGATAGTGTACTAGTGGTACTGGTAAATCGGTCTGCCAGGTCCCGGGATAGCCCCTGGTGCTGTCTGCGCCGATCACCGAATCCCGCTGACGGAGGGTCCATGAAAACGTCTTCGTTATTCGCCGGTCTCGCCTCGTTCTGCCTGGCCGGGCTGGTTGCCTCGGCCCAGACCGCGGTTCCCACAGTGATGTCGCCGGCCCAGGTGGCCGTTTCGGCTCCCATGCGCGATGGCCGCGACGACTCGAATCCGAACGACCGAAAGGTTCGCAATCATCCGCCCTTGCCGAACCGCGACACCGGCGGGGGACATGACGACGCCCTGCAGGGCTCCGACGGCCCCGTGAGCAACGCCAAAGACGGCGTCCGCTTCCCGGGCGTGGGAGCCAACGGCTTCGCGCCCCCGGACACCAACATGGCGGTGGGACCGAACCATATCCTGCAAACGGTCAACTCGCGGTACGCCATCTACAATAAGGCCGGGACGCTGCTCACGGGACCCTTCTCCCTCAGTTCCCTGTGGTCGACGCTCGGCACCGGGAACGCCTGCGCCACGCAAAACGCCGGCGATGTGGTGGCCCAGTACGACAAGCTGGCGGACCGCTTTGTGGTTACTCAGTTGGGCGGCGTGTCCGCTCCCTTTTCCGAGTGCATCGCCATCTCCCAGACTTCCGATCCCACCGGGGCGTACTTTCTCTATTCTTTTTCCTACGGCAACACGCTCAACGATTACCCCAAATTCGGAGTCTGGCCCACCGCCACCAATAGCGCCTACCTGGGCACCGCCAACCTGTTCGCCAACGGACAGACTTTCACCGGCTCCCAGGCATGCGCCTTCGACCGGACCAAGATGCTCGCCGGCAATCCGACGGCTCAGGGCATCTGCTTCACCATCGCCAACGACGGCGGCTACCTCCCGAGCGACCTCGACGGCTCCACTCCGCCCTTGGATGGCACGCCCGGCTACTTTTTCACCTTCGAGACGTTGAGCAGTCTTAGAGGGTACCGGCTGTCTCCGAATTTCGCCAACCCTGGCGCTTCTACCTTTACCGTACAAACCCCGGACATTACCGTAGCCAGCTTCGCCCAGGCGTGCAACGGCGGCACCTGCATTCCGCAGTCCGGAACCGCCCAGCAGCTCGATTCGCTGGGCGACCGCCTGATGTACCGGGTGGCGTTCCGCAACTTTGGCGATCACGAAGCCCTGGTGTTCAACCATTCCGTCACCGCGGCATCGAGCGTGGGCGTGCGCTGGTATGAATTGCGCTCCCCCGTTTCCACCAGCGGCACATTCAGCCTGTTCCAGCAGGGTACCTTCGCCCCGGATTCCACTTTCCGCTGGATGGGCAGCGCGGCCATGGACGGGTCCGGCGATATCGGCATCGGCTATAGCGCGTCGAGCAGCAGCCTCCACCCCGCTATCCGCCACACCGGGCGCTTGCCGGGCGATCCCCTGGGCACCCTGGAAACCGAAGTCAGCATGATCGAGGGTACCGGCTCGCAGACGGGGGGCCTGACACGCTGGGGCGATTACAGCGCCATGCGGATCGACCCGTCCGACGACTGCACCTTCTGGTATACCAACGAGTATCTTGCATCGAACGGCAGTTTCAACTGGAGTACTTTCTTCGGGTCCTTCAAGTTCCCCTCCTGCGGCGGGGCCCCTACTCCGGACTTCTCGATCTCGCGCAATCCCACGTCGCTGACGCTTACCCAGGGCGGGTCGGGAACCTCCGCGATCACCATCGCCGCGATCAATGGATTCAGCGGCAGCGTCGGCCTCAGCGTTACGGGTTGCCCCGCGGGGACCACTTGCTCCTTCAGCCCCACTTCCATCACCCCGGGAGCGTCTTCCACCTTCACCGTGGCCACCACCACCGGCACGCCCACGGGAGGGCCCATCACGCTAACCGTCACCGGGACCGGGCCCGGCGGCTCACCGGTTCATTCCACAACGGTGTCGCTGACGGTCAACCCGGCGGCGGCAGGGGACTTTTCGTTGACGCGTAGTCCACGGTCGCTGACGCTGACCAGGGGCGCGTCGGGAACCTCCACCATAACGGCCACGGCGCTGAATGGATTCAGCGGCACTGTTGCCCTGACCGTTAGCGGCTGCCCTTCGGGGGCCAGTTGCTCGCTGCAACCTGCTTCCGTAGCACCTAAGCCCACCGCGACCTCCACCCTTACTGTGTCCACCAGCGCCGGCACCACCACTGGAACATTTACCCTAACCATCAACGGGACCAGTGGCTCGCTGACGCATAGGACGAGGGTGACATTGACAGTCAACCCGTGATGCAGTTGTAAACCGGCATGGGTTGCGGGGAAGAGAATATGTTTTATGTTGGTGCGATGGCCCGCCGGGCCGGGGTTCCCGCTTGACACCAGCACGGGCCGTTGGCCTACAATTCAACCGTAGCCGCTCACGCCGGACTGAATCCGCTTCGGCGGCCAAGGGGGGAAAGCAGATGTCCTTACGCATCAACGACGAAGCACCGAATTTTACCGCTCAAACAACGCACGGCGAGATTGACTTTCACAAGTGGATTGGCGATGGGTGGGCGATCCTGTTTTCGCATCCGAAAGACTTTACTCCGGTTTGTACCACGGAGCTAGGCTATGTGGCCAAACTCGAACCCGACTTCGCCGCACGGAACTGTAAGGTCATCGGCCTGAGCGTCGACCCGGTGAGCAGTCATGGCAAGTGGGCCGCGGACATCGAAGAAACTCAAGGCCACAGGGTTACGTATCCGATGATCGGCGACACGGATCTTCGGGTAGCCAAACTTTATGGCATGCTGCCGGCCGACGCCGGCGATACGTCGGAAGGCCGCACTGCCGCCAACAATGCCACCGTGCGCACCGTCTTCATCATCGGTCCAGATAAGAAGATCAAGCTGATGCTCGCGTATCCGATGACCAC
>JADGNS010001086.1 GCA_017883355.1 Candidatus Solibacter sp. | reverse complement strand
AGGTGGCGGTGGCAGCGCCCGCAACGCCGGCCGGCCGATTCCGCTGGACGATCTGCGCGCTGCTGTTCTTCGCTACGACCGTGAACTATGCCGACCGGCAGATCCTGGGCATCCTGGCGCCCACGCTGCAAAAGGAGATCGGCTGGAGTGAGGCGCAATACGGGTTGATCGTCACGGCCTTCCAGGGGGCATACGCTATCGGCCTGCTCGGCATGGGCCGCTTCATCGATCGAGTGGGGACGCGTTTGGGATACTCTCTGGCGTTGGGCTGGTGGAGCATCGCCGCCATGCTTCATGGCCTGGCGGGGTCGGCGATGGGCTTCGGTTGCGCGCGTTTCCTGCTGGGACTGGGCGAGGCCGGCAATTTCCCGGCCGCCATCAAGACCGTGGCGGAGTGGTTCCCGAAGAGAGAACGGGCGATGGCCACCGGTGTTTTCAATTCCGGATCGAACGTGGGCGCGATCCTGGCGCCGCTGGTGGTGCCGTGGCTGACGCTCGAATTCGGCTGGCGATGGGCATTCGCCGGGCTGGGCGGCGCGGGGTTGATCTGGATTGTGGCGTGGGTCGCCATCTACCGCGAGCCGGCGCGCCACGCGCGTTTGAGCCCGGCGGAACTCGACTACATTCGCAGCGAGCCGGCCGAATCCGAAGCGCCCATCCCGTGGCGGGTGCTGATTGCCAACCGGCCGGTTTGGGGAATCCTGCTGGCCCGCTTCATCACCGACCCGGTATGGTGGTTTTACCTCTACTGGGGGCCGAAGTTCCTGAATTCGCAGTTCGGGTTGAAACTCGACCAGATCGGCGTGCCGTTGGCCGCCATGTACCTGGTCTCGAGTGTCGGGGGCATCTTCGGCGGCTGGTTTTACTCGCGGCTGATGGAGCATGGCCGCGGCAACAACGCCGCGCGGAAATTGGCCATGCTGGCCTGCGCACTGATGGTCTTGCCGATTGTGCTGGCCCCGCGGGTTTCGAGCCCCTGGCTGGCGACGGGACTGATCTCGCTCGCCATGGCGGGCCACTGTGGCTGGGCGGCGAACATTTTCACCATCGTTTCCGATATCTTCCCGAAGCGGGCGGTCAGTTCGGTGACGGGGATCTGCGGGTTCGGAGGGGCCACGGGCGGCATGCTGGTTTCGAGCGCGGTGGGATTCGTGCTGCAGGCGACGGGCAGCTACCTCGCCATCTTCGCCCTCGCCAGCTTCTCTTACCTGGTGGGCTTGAGCATCATCCACCTGATGTCCCCCCGCCTGTTGACGGTCAGCCTGGAGGAGGGTAACACGTGACGAAAACCAGCGGCAGAGAGCGCGTACTTTGCGCCCTCGGTCATCGGCAGCCGGACCGGATTCCGGTGGACTTCGGCGGCACGTTCGTGTCCGGGATTCACGCCAGTTGCGTGCTGGCGCTGCGCGACTATTTCGGGCTGGAAAGAAAGCCGGTGAAGGCCATCGACCCGGGGCAGTTCCTCGGCGAAATCGACGACGACCTGAAGCGCGCGATGGGCATCGACACGGAGGGCGTAATCCGGCGCATGACGCGTTTCGGATTTCCCGCCGAAGACTGGAAGCCGTTCCGCATGTACGACGGAGCGGAGGTGCTGGTGCCCGGCCGGTTCAACGTCACCATTGACGAGCGCGGCGACACGCTGATGCATCCGCTGGGCGACCGCGGGAACCCGCCGAGTGCGCGCATGCCCAACGGCGGATATTTCTTCGACGCCATCATCCGTCAGCAGCCGATCGACGAAGACCATCTCGACCCGGCGGACAATCTGGAAGAATTCGGCCCCATCGCCGAAGAGGAACTGGTTCACCTGGAGCGTGAAGCGCGCCGCGCGGCGGGCACGGGGCGCGCCGTGGTGGCTAATTTCGGCGGCACTTCGTTCGGCGATATCGCGCTGGTTCCGGCCGTCGGCCTGCCCCGCCCGAAGGGAATCCGCGACATTACCGAGTGGTACATGTCCACGCGTGCGCGCAGGGACTACGTGCACGCCGTGTTCACCGGCCAATGCGAGATCGCGCTAGCCAACCTGGAGCGGATCGCGGCGCGAGTGGGCGAATTGGTGGACGTGGTGAACATCTGCGGGACCGATTTCGGCACGCAGACCTCGTCGTTCTGTTCGGTAGGGACCTTCCGCGAATTGTGGCTACCGTATTACCGCGAGGTCAACCAGTGGGTCCACAAGAACACGGGCTGGAAGACGTTCAAGCACTCCTGCGGCGCGGTGGAAAAATTTGTCCCCTCATTCGTGGAGGCGGGCTTCGACATTCTCAACCCGGTGCAGTGCTCCGCCGCCGGCATGGAAGCGGACATCCTGAAGCAGAAGTACGGCCGCGACCTGGTCTTCTGGGGCGGCGGGGTGGACACGCAGCAGGTTCTGCCATTTGGCACGCCGGAGGAGGTGCGCGAGCAAGTGCTCGGGCGGTGCGAGGCCTTCTATAAGGACGGGGGCTTCGTGTTTAACACTGTGCATAACATTCAGGCGCGGACCCCGGTGGAGAACATCATCGCCATGATTCGGGCGGTGGAGAGCTTCAACGGGGATCGAGCGGTGTGACGATGGTTGCGGCCGGCGCCAGTTCGAAACGGCGGAGGCGCGCGCCCGGCGTCCGGCCGACGATGCGCACGGTGTGGCTCCCCGCACCAAGGTACAGAGGGA
>JADGNS010000128.1 GCA_017883355.1 Candidatus Solibacter sp. | reverse complement strand
TCATCTGCATCACCACCGCCGGCCAGAGGACGTTCACCGTGCCCGCTTCGGTTCTCAGCCAGTTGCCGCCCACTACCAGTGACAACTCCGGTCTGCTCGAAGTGGCCTCCGGTAACAACTCCGCCACGTTCTCGCCGACCCTGAAGGCGGACGGATCGACTATCCCCAGTACTTTCGGGAGCTTCATCGGGATTGGCGGCACGCCCACGTATCAGTAGGGATTTAGCTGGCGGGGCAGGCTTTTGGCAGGCGAGGTACCCCCTGGGTCCGCCTGCCCCACCAACTCCTCCCGCTATACTGAGGGGGAAGTGCGCTTCCCTTTTCGGCTGGCCTGGAACAGTACGGCGTCCTACGTGGGGCTGCTTGCGGCCTCGTTCGGGCTTGCCCTCTTCGTCAGCTGGATTTTTGGCCCGCAGATCAACGACTACGCCTACGACAGCATGTTCCGCGCCTACCGGCCGCCGAAACCTCCGCCGCCGGAATCGGTGGTGCTCGCCATCGACGAGTTGACGCTGATGGATTGCGGCGGGATTCGCGGCATCCGCCGGCCCATCGCGAGCGCGTTGCGCCTGCTGGCACCCGTCCAACCGAAGGCGGTGGCGGTGGATGTGATCCTGGCCGACCGCGGCGACCCGGCGGAGGATGCCGCGCTCGCCGAGGCCTTTCACGCCACGCGGAACCTGGTCCTCTCTACCGAACTAATCGATGGAGGCCGCATCTGGGAAGATCCGCGTCCCGAGTTCGCCAGTGGCGCCAGGCTGGGACACGTCTCCACGGTGATGGACAAAGACGGCGTGACGCGTTCCATCCTGATCGACCAGCACAACGCGCGGGTGCAGCGGCGGGCGCTGGCGCTGGAGGCGTTCCTGGTGAGCCGCGGCGTGGAAACACCGCGTGAAGAGCTCACCTTCACGCGCTTTCGCGGCGGGTTGGTGAGTGCCGAAATTCAAGTGGGCGCGGTTACCATCCCGGTGCTTGAGGACCGGAGGGAGCACCGCCGCCTGATGCGCGTACATTTTTTTCCGCCGGACCTGACCGTGCCCCGCGTTTCCATGAAACGCCTGCTGGCCGATCCGTCCCTGGCCGCCCAATTCGCCGGCAAAGTGGTCTTCGTGGGGGTCACCGCCAATTCGGAGATCCACGACCGTCTGTTCACCCCGTTCGGACTGACCCCGGGAACCGAAATCAATGCGGCCGCTTTCGAGACCATGGCGCAGGGAATGTTTCTCACCGACCTGGGGACGCTGTGGGAGAACCTGCTGGCCATCGGCCTGCTGGTGGCTATCGGCCTGGCCTTCCGCTACCTGCCCGGATGGTGGGCTTACGGTACGGGAGCTTTGCTGCTTCTCGGCGCGATCCTCATTCCGTACCTCTTTTTTCTCAATCTGCGCGTCTTTCCGTTCGCGACTTTGTTCCTGGTGGCGTGGCTGGGCACGCTGACCGCCGCGTCCTACTATCACCTGGTGGTGCGCCGCAACTTGCGGATCGAGCAGGCGTCGCGCGAGCGCTACCAGCAGGCGATGCACTTTGTGACGCACGAGATGCGCACGCCGCTCTCCGCCATCCAGGGCTCCAGCGAACTGATTTCGCGCTACCCGCTGACGGAAGAAAAGCGCAAGCAGATCGCCCTGTTGATCAACTCCGAATCCAAGCGCCTGGCGCGCATGGTGGAGATCTTTCTGAACGTGGAACGCCTCTCTGCCGGGCAAATGGAGCTCAAGCAGGAAGCCATTTCCGTCAAGCAGATGATGGAGGTCTGCGTGGAGCGTGTGCTCCCCCTCGGGGAGCGCAAGCACATCGCCATCACCCTGGAACCCGTGCCCGAGGATCTCCACCTCACCGGCGACCGGGAACTGGTGGAGTACGCTTGCTACAATCTACTTACCAACGCGGTGAAGTATTCACCCCAGCGTACCGAGGTAAGGGCCTCCGCCTGGAAGGACGACTCCTGGATTCATATCGCGGTCAAGGATCAGGGGATCGGTATGGACCAGAAGGAAGTGAAGCAGATCTTCCAGAAGTTCTACCGTACGAAAAAAGCGGAAGAATCGGGGGAGGCCGGCACCGGAATCGGGTTGTCCATCGTCCAACAGATCGTGGAACAACACGGCGGACGCATTGAAGTGACCAGCAGGCCCGGGGCCGGCAGTTGCTTCACGGTGGTCATGGCGGCTCGCGCCGCCGCCAGTGTGCCCACCGCGGCGGAACGAAATTGATGCTGAAACTACTCTTAGTCGAAGACGATTCAAACCTGCAGTTCACCATCCTCACCGCCCTGGAGGCCCAGGGCTATGCGGTGGATGCCGCCTCCACCACCGGCGAGGCCATGGAGCGCCTGAGCGAGAACGCCTACCCGATCGTCCTCACCGATATTTACATCGACGAGCGCACCGGCCTCGATGTGCTGGATGCCGCCAAACGCAAGGACCCGCGCTGCGCCGTGATCCTCATGACCGGCCGCGGGAGTATGGAAACCGTGATGGCCGCCACCCGCGGCGGGGCTTTCGAATATATCGCCAAGCCGTTCGACCTGGACACCCTGTTCGACGCGCTGACCCGGGCCGAGGCCTTGCGCAACGATACCGAAGCCGAAGCCGTGGAAGAAGATCTGCCCGAGAGCGTGATGATCGGCAGTTCCACGGCCATCGTCGAGATCTATAAGACGGTGGGGCTGGTGGCCCCTACCGACGCCACCGTGGTGCTGGAGGGCGAAACCGGCACCGGCAAGGAACTGGTGGCGCGCATGATCCACAGTTTCAGCCCGCGCGCCAAACAGGCATTTGTGCCGGTGGATTGCGCCGCCATCGCGCCTTCGCTGCTGGAAAGCGAACTCTTCGGCGCCATGCGCGGCGCGTTTACCGGCGCCGACCGCGACCGCGTCGGCGTCTTCGAAGCCGCGAATCGGGGCACGGTTTTCCTGGACGAAATCGGCGAGATCGATAAGAGCTTTCAGGCCAACCTGCTGCGCTTCCTGCAGGAGCACGAGATCCGCCCGCTGGGCGCTTCCCGGGCCAAGGAGGTGGATGTCCGCGTGATCTGCGCCACCAATCGCGACTTGCAGCGCCTGGTGGCCGAGGGCAAGTTCCGCGAAGACCTCTGGTACCGCTTGAACGTGGTGCGCATCGTGATGCCGCCTTTGAGGGAACGGCGCGACGATATCCCGCTGCTGGCGCGATTCTACGTCAATAAGTACAACGGCCTGTACCACCGCGAGGTCAAACTGATGGATTCGGGCGTCCACGCCTTGCAGGATTACACCTGGCCCGGCAACGTGCGGCAGTTGCAGCACGTCATCGAACGCCTCACCATCCTGGCGGGCCGCGTCGACCGCGAAACCGTCTTCGAAGCGCTCACTTCCATGGAATCGCGCGACAAGCCGGTGGATACCCTGGCCGATGTGCAGGAGGACAAAATCCGCGAGGTGCTGGCCGCCACCGGCGGCAACAAGAGCAAGGCCGCGCAGATCCTGGGCATCGAACGCAAGACGCTGTACCGCAAACTGGAGCGCATGAAACTGTAGCCGCGCCGGTATTCGCCATGATCGACATCCACAGCCACATCCTGCCCGGCCTGGACGACGGATCCAAGAGTCTGGAGGAGTCCGTGGAAATGCTGCGGCAGGCGGCCGCCGCCGGTACCACCGATATTGTGGCCAGCCCGCATGCCAACCAGGATTATGCTTTCGATCCGATGGTGGTAGAGCGGAAAATCGGCGAACTGCAGGCGGCGGCGGGCGATGCTCCGCGGATTCACTACGGCTGCGATTTCCACCTCACGCTGGAGAATATTGAGGACGCGCTGCGCTCGCCCGGGAAGTACTCCATCGACCACCGCGGGTATCTGCTGGTGGAATTCTCCGATTTCCTGATTCCCAAGAATACCGACCTGCTCTTCGCCCAAATGATGCGTGTGGGCATGCGTCCCATCGTGACTCATCCGGAGCGCAACCAGTTGTTGCAGCGCCGCCTGCCCGAGTTGGAAGCGTGGGTGGCGCAGGGGGTCCATTTGCAGGTGACGGCGCAATCCCTGATGGGCCGTTTCGGCAGGACTGCCAAGCAATGCGCGCACGAGTTGATGGGGCGTGGGTTGGTGCATTTCCTGGCCAGCGATGCCCACGACACCAAGTGGCGCACCACGGCCATGGATGAAGCCCGGAAGTACGTCGATGAGCGCTTTGGCCCGGAAGCGGGGTTGCGGCTGTTGGAGGAGAACCCGCGTTCGGCTCTGGCCGGGGTGCCGCTGACCTCGGTTCCGCTCCCCATCCGGCGCAAACCGTGGTACGCGTTCTGGTAAAGCGGTTCACAGCCCCGAACTAAAGATTATGCGCGTACTGCCGATAGAGCATATGTGATCACTACGCAGCCCTCCGTGCATTAAGGGCTCATGCGGGTCACAGAGATTCTGCCGGCGATTGCCACAAGCGCGGTGCTTCCGCCGGCCGCAGGGTTTGGCGTCTGTGTCCTCCACTCTGGCGGGCTCCGGGAAGTCTTCCGGGGCCCCTTTTTTTGCTGTGGGACAGGCAAGGAGGGGTGTCCCACCTACACCAGAACCGTGAACGTCGATTCGGTGCGCTGTACGGGCCGGTACAGCGTGTCGCGTTCGATGGGTTCGCGGCCCGCCTTGCGGATCAAATGCAGTAGCTCCTGGCGCCGCAGCCCCTGGGACGTGGTGGCGCCGGCATCGTGGTAAATCCGCTCTTCCACAATCGTGCCGTCGAGGTCGTCGGCGCCGAATTTGAGCGCGATCTGCGCCATCCTTGGGGTCATCATCACCCAGTAAGCCTTGATGTGCGGAATGTTGTCCAGCATCAGGCGGGCCACGGCGATGTTCTTGATGTCGCTAAACCCGGTGGTCCGCGGGATGTGTTGCAGGGGCGTGTTGTCGGGATGGAAGGCCAGGGGAATGTAGGTCACGAAACCATGCGTCTCGTCCTGCAAGGCGCGCAGGCGCACCAGGTGGTCGGCGCGGTCCTCGTCGTTCTCCAGGTGGCCGTACAGCATGGTGCAGTTGGAGCGCAGGCCCAACTGGTGGGCGATGCGCGCCGTCTCCAGCCATTCGTTGCCGTCGATCTTGTGATCGCAGATGATGCGCCGCACGCGCTCGTTGAAGATCTCGGCGCCGCCGCCGGGCAGGGAATCCATGCCGGCGTCGCGCAGGCGCTCCAGGGTTTCGCGGATGGAGATTTTGGTGCGCCGGGCCAGATAAGCGATCTCCACCATGGTGAAGGCCTTCAGGTGCACGGTGGGAAAGCGCTGCTTGAGGCCGCGCAGCATCTCGCAGAACCAGTCCAGGGTCAGTTCCGGGTGCAATCCGCCGACGATGTGGAACTCGGTGACGGCCTCGCTCCAGCCTTCGCCGGCGCGCTGCCAGACCTCTTCCAGCGACATGGTGTACGCTTTGGGGTCGCGCACCCGCTTGCCGAACGCGCACAGGCGGCAACTGG
The DNA here is from genome assembly GCA_017883355.1 of Candidatus Solibacter sp. GTDB lineage: Bacteria > Acidobacteriota > Terriglobia > Bryobacterales > Bryobacteraceae > Solibacter. Next base: position 3,511 of record JADGNS010000128.1, on the reverse strand, counting down.
CCACGCACACATCCGTTGGATTGATGTGCCGGTTGACGTTGAAGTAGGTTTTCGAGCCGTGCAGGCGTTCGCGCACCAGGTTGGCCAGGTAGCCGAGCGCCAGGATGTCGGTGGTGCGGTAGAGCGCCACGCCGTCCTCGAACGGCAAGCGCTCGCCGGCTTCCACCTTGGCGCGAATCGGCTTCAGACGGGGATCGTCAAATACCACTTGCATGTTAATCAGGCACCCGGTTTGAGGAGGAAAATGTCAGCAGCCCAGAAGATTAAGAATAACACGCTGACATAGCCGTTCATGGTGAAGAAGGCGGCGTTGACGCGCGAGAAATCGTCCGCTTTCACCAGGCAATGCTCGTAGATCAGGAGTGCGGCGATCGAGGCCACGCCGGCCACCGCCAGCGCCCCCAAATGCAGCGTCTGGACCAGCGCCAGCAGGCACACGATCATCAGCACATGCAGTGCCCGCGCGGCCCGTAGGGCACCGGCCAGGCCGAGCATCCGCGGCACGCTGAACAATCCCTCGGCGCGATCGAATTCGAAATCCTGGCAGGCGTAGATGACGTCGAACCCCGCGGTCCAGAACGTGACCGCGGCGGTGAGCCACAAAATCCGCGGGTCCAGCGAGCCGCGCACCGCAATCCAGGCCGCCGCCGGCGCGATGCCCAGCGAGAAGCCCAATACGAGATGGGAGAAAGAGGTGAAACGCTTGGTGAACGAATAAAAGAAGACGATGCCCAGGGCCACCGGAGCCAGTTTCAGACACAGCGGATTGAGCGCGCCGGCGGCCACGAAGAAGACCGCCGCCGCCACCGCCACGAAGCCCCAGCCGAATCCGCGCGACAGCATCCCGGCGGGCAGATGGCGCATTTTGGTGCGCGGATTCCGCCCGTCGATGGGCGCATCCACCAGCCGGTTGAATGCCATGGCCGCGGAGCGCGCGCCGATCATGGCCACTACGATCCAGGCCAGCTTTCCGCCAATTCCGGCCGATTGGTAGCCTCCGTCGCGGAACCCGAGCAGCGCCCCGGTGAGCGCGAAAGGCAGGGCGAAAACCGAGTGCTCGAACTTGATCATGTCGAGCGTGAGGCGCAGGCGTTTCCAGAGCATGAGGGTGACGAATCTCCCATTTTACCGTCAAGCGCCCTCGTGCTACAGTGACGTACGGGCGGACTCGTGCACATGTTGGAAGCCTTCGCGCTGTCTGATAAGGGATGCGTCAGAACCAATAACGAGGATTACTGTTTCATTGACGCCGAGCGCGGGCTCTATGTCCTGGCGGACGGCATGGGCGGCGCCAAGGCCGGCGAGCATGCCTCGCGCATCGCCGTGGAGACCGTGGCCGAAACCGTCCGGTTATCCCCCCAGCGGGATTCCCAGGTGCTCATCCGCGCGGCCGAGGAGGCCAACCGGCGGGTGCTCGAAGCCGCCCAGAACGATGCCAGCCTGGAAGGCATGGGCACCACCCTGGTGGCCGCCCTCGAACTGGAAGGGGACCTCGCCATCGCCAGCGTGGGCGATAGCCGCGCCTATATGTTCGACGACCGCGGATTGCACGTCATCACCGACGATCAGACCTGGGTCAACGAAGTCGGCCGCCCCCTCGGGCTCGACGAAGAGAGCCTGCGGCATCACCCCATGCGCCATGTACTGACCATGGCCATTGGCGCCAGCGCGCCGCTCACTATCAACCACTACCTTGTGCCTCTGGCGCAGGGCAATCTGGTACTGATCTGCAGCGACGGCTTGCACGGCGTGCTGGAAGCGCCCCGCATGGAACAGATCCTCAATGGCGGGCGCTGGGGCGGTTCGCTGGAGGAAAGTTGCCAGAATTTGATCGACGCCGCCAAACAGGCGGGCGGCCCCGACAACGTTACAGTTGTGCTGATCAGAAAAATCGGATAATTCCCGCCGGCGCTCCCCACTATCTCTCCTGAAGGGCGTTTTGTACCTGAAATCGGTTGGGTTCGCCGCCTTGGGGATACTATGGGTGGCGCCGGCGCTTGCTCAAGTCGCCATCCTGCAAATCCGCGTGATCGAAGGCGAAGGCGCAGTGCACCAGCCGGCATCGCGCAGCACGCGCCCGATTACCGTGGAGATTACCGAGGAAACGGGGAAACCCGTCTCCGGCGCGGCCGTCAGCTTCCACCTGCCCGAGGACGGACCGGGCGGGACGTTTGTCAACGGACTGCGCACGGAAGTCGTCATCACCGACGCTCACGGGCGCGCCAGCCTGCACGGCTTGCTGGCCAATCGCACTCCGGGCCGGTTCCAGATGCGCATCCTGGCCTCCAAGGAACAGGCGCGCGCCGGCACCATTTCCTTCCAGTACGTCGCCGAGCCCAGGGGCGGGGTGGGTGCGGCGTCCATCGCTGGGGCGAAACGCGCGCGATGGATCGCCGTGGCGGCCGCCGTGGCTGGCGGCGCGGTGGCCGGCATCGTGGCCTCGCGAGGGGGCGCGGCGGGCCCGGCGGCGGTAGCGAGCCCCGCGGCGGTCGCGCCCGCACCGGTTTCGCTGGTTTTGACCATCGGAACTCCCAGCATCACGGTGGGCAAGCCATGAGGCTGAACGGGTTGGGGAACAAAAGCATGCCCCCACGAATGGGGGTGGCCCAGAGGGCACCCCAGCCTGGGAGGCCAATGCCACTAACTTCGCCCATGGCAGGATTCTGCATTACTTGTGGGGCGGGCAATCTTGCCCGCGGCCGCCTTTTAGGCGGCTCTCTCGAGCCATGCCCGAATCTTCACGCCCGTCAAACGCCGGCTGAAAGCCGTCCCCAGAGGGGACCCCAGCCAGGATCGGCTGCCCCACAATTTGCGCAGAAGAGTCACGGGAACCAAAGCAAGCGGCATTGGCCTGGAAGGCTACTCCACAGGGGTGCGGGTTGGGTGCTGCTCTGGCTCTTGCTGGCGCCGGCCGCCCACGCGCAATTCGACCTCTTCCTGGTCGAAGGCAGCACGGAGCGGGTGGCGCCCGCGGTCTACGACTTCGGCTTGCGGTATGCCGATGAATCCGCCTCGGCCCACTTCCGCCTGCGCAACACTTCCAACGCTCCGGCGACGGTCAGCGTCCTGGCGGTGGCCGGCGCCGGTTTTACGCTGACGGCGCCCGCGCTTCCCGCCGGGCTTGCCCCGCAGGCCGCCATCGATTTCAGCATCGCCTTCCACGCTGCCAATACCGGAGCCTACAGCGCCTCGCTGCATTCCGAAGGCGTCGCCATCCTGCTCACTGCCACCGTGGCGCCGCGGCTCACTTACCGAATCGATCCCCCATCGGCGACCGCATTTCCGGGCACGGTGGATTTCGGAAGCGTGGTACGCGGCTCAAGCGCCGGGCGCCGCATTACGATTCAGAACGAAACCCCGCTGGTACTCACCATACCGGCGATCTCCGTGCAGGGTGCGGATTTCGCCTTGCTGGGGGCCGCGCCCTCCGGCCAGGCACTGCAGCCGCGCCAAGGCGGGGAATTCAGCGTTGGGTTCGCTCCGCACACCACCGGCCCGGTGCAGGGGTCGC
>JADGNS010001085.1 GCA_017883355.1 Candidatus Solibacter sp. | reverse complement strand
CCGTGGAAGTGCCCATGGAACATTTGTCCAACGCCAGAATCGGCGTGACGCCGGAGTTCGTGACCGGATACGCGGTGGTGAACTTCGACCTCCCCGATATCCCCTTGAGCAAGTACTGGATCGAGCCGCGCATGATCGAGCCGCGCATGATCGAGCCGCGCCGGGTGCAGTAGGTCAACTCCGCAATCGCAGCAGGAACCAGACCATGCCGAAGACCAGCAGCGCCGATGCCGCCACCTGCACCGGGCGGAACGCCTTCGCTAGGCGGGCCACGCGGGAGAGCACGAGCGCGAGCACGGCGATTGCAGCACCCTCGGCGAGCGCTGCGCCCACGAGGACCAGCGCGGGTGAGTATCCCGTGGTCTGCAAAAACAAATGGAAGTACAGGCCGTGGAGCGCGCCCAGCACGCCCGCCACCAGCCAGCGCGCTCCAGCCTGCGGGAGCAGCAGGATCTCGACCGCGAGATAGGCGACGGCCAAGGCGGTGGCGGCCTCGACGAATCGCGGCGCGGGCTGCCAGGGGACGTGCGCCATGGTCAGCACGCTGGCCGCTTGTCCCAGGAGGAACGAGGCGGCGATGGCAAGCAGTTCGCGGCGCGTGCGGGCGGCCAGTACCAGGGCCGCCAGGAACAGCACCTGGACTGTGCCGCCGAGCGCGCAAAGGAAGCCCGCGCCGGCCTGGGTGATGACGATTTCGGCGGCGGTGGGCGGGCGGAAGCGCAGGGTGGCGCGGGTGAAGCCGAGGTCGAAGATGGCCTCGTCGCGCTTTTCGCCGAGCGAGGCCCGGAGCAGGTGTACGTGGTTGGGCACGGTGATGGCGGTGAAGGTACACTCCACGTCCAGGCGGTCCACGGGCGCGGCGAATTCGTAGTTCGCGGTGCAGAGGTAGGTGTCGCGCGCGGGGTCGGCGCGGCACTCGCTGAACACCAGGCGTGCGCCGGAGAAGCGGATGTGTTCGAGCAGGGTACGCTCGGGGTTCTGCATGTGCGCCACTTCGTAAAGCGGCATGCGCAGATCGTAATGGGCGCGCGCGCCGAGGATGGAGAGATCGCCGGAACTCATGCTCATGACGTGGGCGGAGAGAGGCCCCGCCAGGAGGGCAAAGCAGAGCGCGCGTGGCATCGCGCCTGTCATCGCGTCAGGAGGGGAGATTCCTCGGGAACGCTCAAGTGCGAACGGCGGGTCCTGATGTAGAGGATGCGGGCCATCGCCAGGGCAGGCACGGAGAGAAAACTTCCCGCGACGCCGGCCACTTCGGCGCCGCCGAAAACGCCGAGCAGCACGAGGAGGGGATGGAGTTGCACACCCTGCCCCATGAGGTGCACGGAGAGGAAGTAGTCCGTGAACATGCGCCAGGCCACGAGGAAGATTACCACGGCCCAAAAGTGCGCGCCCGAAATCAGGGAGACCAGCAGGATGGCGGCGACGGCGGTGAGCGGTCCGATCATGGGGATGAACTCGAGCGCCATGGCCACTACCGCCAGCAAGACGCCGAAGGGCACGCCCATGATGCTGAAGAAGATGGCGTAGGCCGTGAAGGTGGAGAGCGAGAGCAGCACCAGGGCGCGCATGTAGTGCGCCAGCAGGCGGTGGATGTCGGCCATCACGCTCTGCACCACGTCGCGCAACGAGCCTACGTCCACGGATTCCAGCATGTGGCTGCGGATGATGTCGCCATCCTTGAGGAAGAAGAATGCCAGGACGGGAACGATCACGACATAAATCAGATTGCTGGCCACGGAGAGGAACTTCAGGCCGGCAGAGGGGAGTTCGCGCATGATGTCGCTGCTGCGCTGGTCCCAATCCGTGCGGAGGCGGGCGACCATCTGGGCCTTGAGCGCGTTGAGGCCTTCGGGCGCGATGTCCGAGGGCTGCTCGAGCTTGGCCATCATTTCGGGAAGCTTGATGGCCAGCGTCTGGGCCTGAGACACGACGCGCGTGCCAATCTGAATGCCGACCAGCACTACGGCGCCGATGAAGATCAAGTAGGACAGCGCCAGGGCGAGGGTGCGCGTGCCCTTCTTGGGGATGGCGCGATCCAGCAGGTCGACCAGGGGAGAGAGAAGGTAGGCGAAGAGCAGCGCCAGGGCGAAGATAAAGAGCGTGGAGCGCAACTGGTAGACCAGCCAGAGGAGCAGGAGCACGACCGCCGCTGTCCAGGTGTAACGCGCCGCCGAGCGTTCGAGGCCCAACATATGTACCTTATGCTAGCGCGGATCTTAAGAGTGGGACAGACCATCGTCTTTCGTGGTCTGTCGTGCCTCGCTAGCCGGGCAAGTTGACAGACGACACAAACCGATCGTCTGTCCCACCTTATTATGCCACCGGGACTTTTTCGATGCGGACGCGGGCGATGCGATTGCGATCCATCTCGAGTACGGTGAAGCGCCGGCCCTGGTACTCGACGGTGGCGCCGGCTTGTGGAATCTCGCCCAGCCGGAAGAGCAGGAATCCGGCCAGCGTTTCGAAACCGGCGTCCGGCGGGATCTCGATGCCATACTCGCCTTCCAGGTCGCGGATGCGGGCGGTGGCGTCCAGCTCCACGTCATCGGTCTCGGCGCCGCGGCGCTCCACTTTCTCGTCGTGCTCGTCTTCGATCCGGCCCACGATTTGTTCCAGCACGTCTTCCACGGTCAGCATGCCGATGATGGTGCCGAACTC
>JADGNS010001084.1 GCA_017883355.1 Candidatus Solibacter sp. | reverse complement strand
TGGGACAGACAGCCAGTTTCCGGCAAACTGCGCCGGAAACTTGGTGTCAGTCCCGGGTTTGCGGCGTATCGCGGCCCGCCTCCCCCAAAACCGTTAAGCGACACCCTGGCCGCCCCGGCGCCACGAGAACCCGCGACGCTGTTAGAATACGCTGCATGGAACTTTACAACTGGGAGCAACTGCCGGCGGAGCAGATGAACGCCATGGTCGTCCGCAAGGTGATCCATACCGGGCAGATGACGATCGCGCGGCTCAACATCCGCAAAGACGCGGTTGTGCCGGTGCACAGCCATATCAACGAGCAGGTGGCCAACGTGGAACGCGGCTCTCTGCTGTTCCATATCGGCGGCGTCGATCAGGTGGTGGGCCCTGGCGAGAGCCTGGTGATTCCTCCCAACGTGCCGCACGGTGTGGTCGCGTTGGAAGACACGGTGGTGACGGACGTTTTCACGCCGCGCCGCGAGGACTGGATTTCGGGCGACGACGCCTATCTGCGGCGCTGAGCCTCGAAGAACTGGCGCAACAGTTCGACGCATTCCACGGCCAGGACGCCTTCCACCACCTCGACGCGGTGATTGAGGACCGCCGAATCCGCCACCTGGAACTTGCTGCGCACGCCGCCGAAGCGCAGGTCGCGGGCGCCGAAGACGAGGCGCTGGATGCGCGCGGCGACCAGCGCTCCGGCACACATCACGCAGGGTTCCAGGGTGCAGTACAGGGTGGCGCCGGTGAGGCGGTAGTTGCCCAGCCGGGCCGCGGCCTGGCGGATGGCCAGAATCTCGGCATGGGCGGTGGGGTCGGTGAGGGCGATGGGCGAGTTGGACCCGAGGCCGGCGATTTCGCCCCCGACGACGACGACGGCGCCTACCGGGACTTCGCCCGTTTGTGCGCTTTGGCCCGCCAGCGCGAGCGCCTGCCGCATGAATTCTTCGTCCGTGGCCATGCGAACCTCTATAATACGGAAATCCACTATGGCCGAACTCGAAATCCACCACGAAAGCGAACACGAAGCCGACCCGATGGGGCGAAAGGTCGGGGTGATGGCCTCCGTTCTGGCGGTGCTGCTGGCGGTGGTGACCATCGCCAGCCACCGTACGCACACGGCGGCGATCATTCACAAATCCGGCTCCAACGACAAGTGGTCGGAATACCAGGCGACGCGGGTCAAGCTGCACACCACCGAAATGGGCGAAAACATGGTGCACCTGTTGGGCGCGAAGGGTGAGGGCGCCGAGAAGATGCTGGCCGAATACGTCGGCCAGGCGAAGAAGTACGAGGATTCGAGCAAGAAGATCCGGAAAGAGGCTGAGGAGGCCGACGAATCTGCCGAGGCGGACGAGCACCGCGCGCTGCGGTACGACGTCGGCGAGGGGTTGCTGGAGATCGGACTGGTGCTCAGCTCGCTGTACTTCATTGCGCGGAAGAGCATGTTCCCGGTGCTGGGCGTGATCGCCGGAGTGGCTGGGATTGGGATCGCCATCACCGGATTTTTGATTTAGGGGGGGACGTCCGAGCTGCCCCGCGGATGCACAAGGCGGAGCCTTATGCCACCTAATGGCGGAAGTGGCGGACTCCGGTGAAGACCATGGCGACGCCCAGGCGGTCGGCCGCCGCCACGACTTCCGCGTCGCGCACGCTGCCGCCGGGCTGAATGAAGGCGGTGGCGCCGTTCTTGACGGCCTCCTCGACGCCATCGGCGAACGGGAAGAAAGCATCGGAGGCGACCACCGTCCCGGCGACCGGCAGGACGGCCTTCATGGCGCCGAGTTTGACGGAATCCACGCGGCTCATTTGCCCCGCGCCGACGCCCACGGTCTGCCCGGCGCGGGCGTAGACGATGGCGTTCGACTTGACGTGCTTGGCCACCTTCCAGCCGAACTCGAGAGCGAGCCATTCGGTTTCGGAAGGCGCGCGCAGGGTCTTGACGACGGCGGCAGCGCGGTCCAGTTTCGCCGAGTCGGCGGTCTGCGCCAGGTATCCGCCGGAAATCGATTTCACCACTAACGGGTCGGCGCCAGAGGCCACACGCATCAGGCGCAGATTCTTTTTGGCGGCGAGGACGGCGAGCGCTTCCGCCGAGTAATCGGGCGCGGCGATGGCTTCGATGAAGGTCTTGGCAATTTCACGCGCCGTCTCCTCATCGATGGGGCGATTGATACCGAGAACACCGCCGTAGGCCGATACCGGATCGGCTTCGAACGCCTTGCGATAGGCCTCGACGAGGGTATCCTGCTCGGCGCAGCCACAGGGATTGGTGTGCTTGATGATGGCGACGGCGGGGCGCTCGAACTCGCTGACCAGTTGCCAGGCGGCGTCGAGATCCACCAGGTTGTTGTAGCTAAGTTCCTTGCCCTGGAGTTGCGCAGCGCCGGCGATGCCCTGGCCGCTCCGCCCGTACAGCGCGGCGGCTTGATGGGGATTCTCGCCATAGCGGAGGTCGATCAGTTTGGGGGCGCTGATGGCGAGAGAGGGTGGCAGGGGGGCGGCGTCTTCGAGTTGGGGAACTCCGCTCCCTGACGGTCGCGGCTCGGATTCGGGACGGGCGCGGACGGCGAGAGAGGATGGCAGGGGGCCGGCGGCGGAGTTGGCAGGCGGACCCAGGGGGTACCCCGCCTGCCCCACCTCGGATTCGAGGCGGGCGCTGATGGCGGAATCGTAGTCG
>JADGNS010001083.1 GCA_017883355.1 Candidatus Solibacter sp. | reverse complement strand
GAGGTGGTAGTCATCCAAACCGTGCCCGGGCGCAATATGCACAAACCCCGTGCCGGTGACATTGTCCACGAAGCTGTCGCCGGCGAAGAACTTCCCGGTGCGGTTGCAGAACGGGTGCTGGTATTCGATCTGGCTCAGGTGCCCACCGTCGAGGCTGCGGACGATTTGATAGTCCTGCCAACCGCACTTCTCGGCCACCGCTGGCAGCAATAGGGCCGAGACGATGAAGTCCTCGTCGCCAACGTGCACCAGCGAGTAGCTGAACGTGGAATTGTAAGCCACCGCGAGATTCGCCGGCAGCGTCCACGGCGTCGTAGTCCAGATCACGACCGACGTGCCAGGATGCCCGACCAGGGGAAACTTCACATAAACGCTCTGGCTGACGTGGTCCTTGTATTCCACTTCCGCTTCCGCCAGCGCGGTGCGGCAGGGGATGCTCCAATATACCGGCTTCTTGCCGCGATAAACAAACCCCTGCTCGACAATGTCCGCGAACAGCCGCAGCTCATCCGCCTCGTACTCCTTGGCCAAAGTCAGGTATGGATCATCCCAATCCCCGAACACGCCCAGCCGCTTGAACTGCGCGCGCTGGATGTCGATGTATTTGCGCGCGTAAGCCTGACACGCCGTGCGGATGGCGGCGGCGTCGGAGGCCGTATCGCCCGCCTTCCGCATCTCCTGAGTGACCTTGAATTCGATGGGCAGGCCGTGGCAATCCCAGCCCGGCACGTAGGGCGCTCTGAAGCCGCGCAAGGTCTTGTACTTGACGATGATGTCCTTGAGAATCTTGTTCAAGGCGTTGCCGATATGCACATCGCCATTGGCGAAAGGTGGTCCATCATGGAGGACGTACTTCTCCGCACCGTCACGCTGGGCCTGGATGGCGGCGTAAAGCCTGGCGGTCTCCCATTTCTTCAGCCGGGTCGGCTCCCGCGTGATCAGGTCCGCTTTCATCGGGAAATCGGTCTGCGGCAGATTTAATGTGCTCTTGTAATCCATGCAGCGTCTTTAAGAAGGCGGAAGGTATCAGCCGTGCGTGGCAGTGTCAACGAACCGCAAAAACGAAACGACTCGCATGTCTGCGGACCATTCGGCTCAGGGACCTGTGAGGCAGGGAAGCTAACAGCGAAAACAGGAAGGCGCGAACAAGAAGCGATTGCGGGTTGAGTGGAGCGAATGCGCACACTGCCACCAGGTGGCGGCAGGCATCCTGCCTGCCGTAGAGGGCGGCATCTTGCCGCCCGGACCGGCACTCGAAGTTTCAAGCATAGTAGCCAGGCAACCGGCCACGCCGCTGGTCGAGACGCCCGGCTCGACACCAGACAAGAATCCTGCCGCTACGGCGCAGAGCTGTAGCCGTGTGTAAATGCGCCAGTTGAAGCGGCGGTCCGCAAGAGGGATGTGGATTTCTCCCGTTGCATGCCCCCGACGTGTGCTAGCTTGAGGGGTGGGATGGGTCTCGCCGCACGGCCGGCCCGTTCGATTCAATACAGAAACAAAACTATGAAGAATACTTTGGTTGTGGTCACGGACCTTGGTTGTTTCAAAGCCTTCCGACTCGAGAACCACCACCCGAATCGTGCGCCGCACCTGGAGCTGGTTGAAGAGTTCAATAACGCCGATGCCCACGACAAGCTGGTGGATAAAGTGACGGATCAGTCCGGCCGGTTTCCGCGCAACGCGGGCACGGTGAACGCGACCGGAGCGATGTCAGACGGCGAGCGGCATAATATCGAGCTGGAATCGCGCAAGCGTCTGGTGCGGCAGCTTGCCCAGCGGTTCAACGCGCTGGCACGCGGCCCGGAAGTTGAGCGTTGCCTCCTTGCCGCCAGCCGCGAGATCAATCACCAACTCCTGGAAGAACTTGAGCCCCAAGTACGGGCGAAAATAGAGAAGTGTATCCCGGCCGACCTGACCAAGTTGGAGCGAGTGGAAATCTTGCGGCGTTTCTGATCATTGGCCGCGGCCTCTGGTGAGAGGCGGATTGGAAATCGGGCGCTTCTCGGCACTGCCACCACACGGCAGTAGCGTAAGCCTCAGGCTTGCGTTGTCCCAACAAGCCTCTGGCTTGTTGAACCAGGCTGCGCACTTAAAACCCAGCTCGCCGACCCAGAGGGTCGGCGGACTTGGCAAGGCGGAGGCTCACTCCACTACGGCTTGCTGGCAGGGCCGAGATGCGCTTATTGGAACTCGAGCGCTCCGCGCGTGGTTGCGTTCCAGCCCTGACTTATTATCCTCGCCGCCATGACAAAACCAGAGAAGCCGCCGGCGGACCCTGAGCTGACGCGGAGGATTCAGGAGCTGATTGATTACAAGGGCGGGGGGTTCAACCAGGAAAGGGTGGCCGACATCATCGACAACGCGCTGAAGCTCCTGAAGGACGTGCAAGACAGCGGGGATGTGCGTGTCATTCAGACAGCCCTGCGCGAGTTGCGTTTCGCCTTCAAGCTCTTTGCGCCATATGCCGGCGTGCGCAAGGTGACCATATTCGGTTCCGCGCGGACGGCGCCGACTCGGCCTGAATACCAGCAAGCCGTCAATTTCGGCCGCAAGATAGTGCAGGCGGGCTTCATGGTGATTACCGGCGCGGGCCCAGGCATCATGCAGGCCGGACACGAGGGCGCCGGCCCGGAGAATAGTTTCGGCGCCAACATTCGGCTCCCCTGGG
>JADGNS010001082.1 GCA_017883355.1 Candidatus Solibacter sp. | reverse complement strand
CCTCTGGCGGGCTCATCCCCTATCTGCAACGCAAGCACTATCAGCCAAGGAGGAATCCGTGTCTGGTTACCGAATAGCTTGGCTGCCCGGCGATGGCATCGGCCCCGAGGTCTCCGATGCCGCCCGCCTGGTCCTCGATGCCGCGGGCTTCCAGGCCGATTACGTCCACGGCGATATCGGCTGGGAGTTCTGGTGCTCGGAGGGCGATGCGCTGCCTCCGCGCACCCTCGACCTGCTGCGCCACACGGATTGCGCTTTCTTCGGAGCGATTACTTCCAAGCCGGCGGGGGAAGCCGTCCGCGAACTCGCGCCGGAGTTTCAGTCGCAAGGTCTCTCTTACCGCAGCCCCATTGTCCGCATGCGGCAATTGCTCGACCTCTACATCTGTCTACGCCCCTGCCGGACGTTCCCCGGGAATCCGCTGAACTACCGCGAGAATATCGACCTGGTGATCTTCCGGGAAAACACCGAGGGCATGTACATCGGCGTGGAGTTTCCTGAAGTTCCGGAACAGCTTCTGGCGATCCCGGCGATGAAGCCGATACCGCCGGACGCCGCCATTTCCATCCGCAGCGTTACGCGTCAGGCATCGCGGCGCATCGTCGAAGCGGCTTTCCAGTTCGCCGTGAAGAACGGGCGGCGCAAAGTGACCGCTGTCCACAAGGCGAACGTCCTGCGCGCCACCTGCGGCGTGTTTCTGGAAGCTGCTCGCGAGGTCGCGCCGCTCTATCCAAAGATCCAGTTCGATACCGCCAACGTCGATGCCATGTGCATGTGGCTGCTGAAAGACCCGTTGAACTACGACGTCATCGTCACCACCAACCTGTTCGGCGATATTTTGTCGGACCTCTGCTCCCAACTGACCGGCGGCATGGGGTTCGGCTACAGCGGCAATATCGGCGAGAAATACGCAGTCTTCGAACCCACGCACGGCTCGGCGCCCAAATACGCCGGGCAGAATAAGGTCAACCCGCTGGCAGCCATACTCGCCGCCAAGATGATGGTGGAGTGGCTGGGCGAGCGGGACATCGCACGCAATATCGAGAGGGCCGTGGCCGCCGTCGTGGAACGGGGCGCGGTCCGGACCTATGATCTGGGCGGCAGCGCCTCCACCATGGACGTTGCCCAAAGCGTCGCCGAATCCCTGCGGTTCGCGCACGCCATGAGGTGAGCCAAATGCTACAGATTCACACTACGCAAGGACTGGATCAAATCGAAGTCGGGTTGCGCAGGGCTGCCGAACGCCACGGCGGCTCGGTCCTGGCCGTCAGTCATGTCGGCCAGTTGCTGCACCCGGACATGGACTTAAAAGGAACGGACGCCATCGTCTTCACGCTGTGCTTCCCCAGCCTCTATGCTCCGCTGCTGCGCTCGGACATCCGGTTTGCGGCGTTCCTGCCCAGCCGGGTCGCGGCCTGCGCGGTAGGGAGCGGCAGCTTTCTGGAAGCCATCCCTCCCAGAGAGTACTGCCGCCTGCTCCACCGGCCGGAAGTCGAGCCGTTGGCGGCATCGCTGGAAGATACTCTACGCCTCGTGATGGAGGAGGCCGCCCACGGAGTGCACGCCACCAGCGGGCCGGGCGACCACCGTTCGACCGAGGACCAGGTCAACATGCGGGCCACCCTCCCGCGGCGGATTGACTGCCGCGGCACGAAAGCGGAAGAACTGGCGGGGACGGGCGCGCGTGAGTCGCAGGGAGAGTAGACGGCCATCAGGCGGGCCCGACCGCCACAGGCACTTCGACCGTTAACCCCGTCACCCCCGGCACCGCCAGAACCACGCGTTGGACATCCTCCAACTCCTCGTAGAGATCTCCACGGACGGAAACCGCCCCCCCGCTCGCCCCGACGTCGACCTCCAGATTGGAGGTGAACGGATTCGCCGCCACGGCCGCGCGCACGCGGCTGGCCAGCGCCAGGTCATTCATCACCGCCTGGCGTTCCGGCGTCAGTTCGAATCCGCCCTGGTCCACCAGCGCGGCGACCATCAGACACGCCTGCTCGATGGTGATCTCCTCCAGGTTAATGACCAGATCGTAGAGTGCGGGATTTCCCCAGTCCACCCCGTAAAGGAAATGGCTCCACTGGCGGCGGTCCTGATCCATTTTTTCGACGTGGACCACGGCCGCCCTGGCGCTCAGCTTTAACCGCTCTTGAGCCATGCGGATGCGAAACTCCATGGGTGCGATGATCCGCAGACGGAGGAGGCCAGGCACTTCGCGCAGCAGCAGTTGGCCGGCCAGCCCGTGAAAGATGGCGCGTCCCGTTCGGACCTCTTCCAGCAAGGCCGCCTGGATCACGGCCAGATAAATGTACCTCTTGTGGTTGAACCTGCCGGGAATTGCCGGCGGCTGTTCCATCGCCAAACGGAGCTCATGCTGCGTCGCGCGCGGCGTGGCGGCCCTCTCGACAAGCACGTCCCGGTCAATGCAGCGATAACCGAGCCGCCCACTCAAGGCCTCGGCAAACAATTTGCCGCCACTGAACGTCCCTCGCGAAATCGTAATGATGGCCATCGCTCACTCCTTTACTTTTGTCCGGCACGTCCGGTACGTCCTGCCGGTCGGCCCCATGCCGAGAAGCTGCCCGGCTCGTTCCACCACCTCGGGAATCGCCGCCAGGACGTCGGGGTGGATGGGGCCGCCCACAGTCGTGCAGTCCGAAGCCTCCAC
>JADGNS010001081.1 GCA_017883355.1 Candidatus Solibacter sp. | reverse complement strand
TGCTCAAACGCTCATTCTTTTCCGTGCTCGCCCTGCTGCCGGCTGCAATCTCCGCACAGGTAGTGGCGCCCCCGGCCAGCGCAGTCTTCGACAAAGACGCGGTGCATGAGATCCGCCTCGCGTTCAAACAGGCCGATTGGTACGAACAGCTTACGTACAACCGCGACACGTACCCGGACAACACGCCCTACACAGAGGCGTCTCTGGTCTGGGGCCAGTCCAAGTTCGATTCCGTTGGAGTCCGCTTCAAGGGCAATAGTTCGTATAGCGGAGCTACTACGAAGAAGAAGCCGTTCCGCATCAAGCTCAACGAGTTTGTCAAAGGCCAGAAGATCGACAAGATGTCCTCCTTCGGGCTCAGCAATGCGTGGAGCGATCCGAGTTTCGTCCGCGAGAAGGTTTACTACGAAATGGCGGCGGCCATCGGCCTGCCGGCCGCGCGTTCCAACTTTGCCGCCCTCTACATCAACAACGAGTACTGGGGCCTGTACATCCTCGGTGAAATCGTCAATGGCGACTTCCTGGGAAGCCACTTCGCCAAAGGCGATGACACCGGCAACCTTTACAAAGCCGAAAATCCCGGCACCAATCTCGCCTACCTCGGCACCGACCCGGTTGCCTATCAGGCGTGGTTTAGCAAGCAAAGCAACGAAGACGTCAACGATTGGACCGACCTGATCGAGTTGGCCCGGGTCTTCGACCAGACGGCCATCGCGGACCTCCCTGCGAAGCTGGACAAACTGATCGACGTGGACAGCTTCCTGGCCGCGCTGGCGCTCGACAATGCGACCGTCAACCTCGACAGCTACGTCGGAATGGCGCAGAACTACTACCTGTACCGGCGTCCCTCCGACCAGAAATGGGTGTGGATTGTCTGGGATCCGAGCCTCGCCTTTGGCGCCTTGTCCCAGGGACTCACCGTGCAGCAGATGAAAGACCTCGCGCTCGAATGGGTGCAGTCCACCAACACCGGCATGCCCGGCGTCGGAGGCATTGGGGGCGCTTCGATCGCCCGCCCCATCGCCACCAAGCTCTGGCAAGTACCCGCATACAAGCAGCGCTACCGCGAGATCTATCGCAGCATCGTCGAAAAGCAGATGGTGACGGCGACAGTGATCGCACGCATGAACGCGCTACGCGATCTGATCCGCCCCTTCGTGGAGAAGGACACACAGAAACTGGTCACGCAGGCGCAGTTCGACGCCGCCATGACTTCCGACGCCACTTCCGGACTCGATGGCGGACCCGGGGGGCCCGGTGGAGCAGGGGGAATCCAAAGTGGAGCGCCCGGCCTTCAGCCCTTCATCGAAGGCCGCGTCACGTCGATCAAGGCACTGCTGAATGGCCAGAACCCGCTGCTGATTTCCGCCGCGCCCGCTTCCCTGTTCTTCGCGCAAACCTCGGGCGGTACGTCGGCGAGTTCGCAGAACCTCGCGTTGGCGCTGAGCGACACCACGAAGAGTGGGACGTTTACGGCAACCGCTTCCTCCCCTTGGGTCACCGTCAGCCCGGCCGCAGGCACTCTCCCGGGAACCCTGAAGATCTCCACAAGCGCCGCCAACCTGGCCACTGGCACTTATTCCGGCTCGGTGGCGATCGCCGTCGCGGGGACCAGCAACACTCCGCTCAGCATCCCGGTAATCCTGCGGGTGGTATCGGCTCCGGCCATCCTGTCGAACCCGGCATCGCTGACCCTGACCTCCTTCGGTGCTGGCGCGCCGGGAGCCCCGGGAGGCGCGGTGACTGCGCAGACACAGACCCTCGCCCTGGCCAGTACTGCCGGTGCTTCGCCATTCGCTGCCAATATTTCCGATACCACGTGCAGCAACTTTCTTTCGGTGTCGCCGCTATCAGGCACCACGCCTGCCATTCTGACCGTGACCGCCAATCCGCCCAGCGGAACCGGCGATTGCTCGGGCCGCATCAATATCACATCCAGCGGATTGGCCTCCGCCACGGTGCCGGTTGCCATGACATCTCCCACCCTTCCCGGCGGATTCCAGGTGGCCGTGATCACGGCCGTCGCCAACAGCGCCAGCTATGCGGTTGGACTGGTGGCTCCGGGTTCCATCGTGACCATATTCGGGAACAACATCGGCCCACGCGATCTGGTGGGCGGAACGTTCACCAACGGACAGCTCGCCACCAGCGTAGGCGGCGTTCAGGTGACCTTCGACGGAACTCCCGCGCCGGTGCTCTACGCCCGCTCGAATCAGGTGGGTGTGGTCGTTCCCTTTGAAGTCGCCGGAAAGACGCAGACGTCGCTTCAGCTTTCACTGAACGGCCAGCCGACGGCGCCGGTGCAGCAATCGGTAGGCCCGACGTCTCCCGGCATTTACACTACGGCATCCACCGGAAACGGACAGGCGTCCGTCATCAATCAGACCGGCACGGTCAACGGCGCCAACGCTCCCGCCGCGAAAGCCTCGATCGTGGCGATCTACATTACCGGCGCGGGCCAGTTGATTCCGGCGGGCAAGACCGGAGCGCTCGGAACCGCCACTCAGGCGATCGCCGCAAGTGTCGCCGTGACCATCGGAGGCCAGGATGCCGCCGTAACCTACGCCGGAGCGGCGCCCGGCTCGCTCCAGGGCCTGTATCAAATCAATGCGATGGTGCCCGCGGGCTCCGCCAGCGGCAGCGTGCCAGTGCAGGTGAAGGTAGGCGGCACC
>JADGNS010000127.1 GCA_017883355.1 Candidatus Solibacter sp. | reverse complement strand
TTCAACCACACGCAGTCAGGGGTGCGTGCCAGACGTGGGTCCGCACCATGAACGTGGCGTGCCGGCACGGAGCGGGAGGCGCGTGCTTCAAACTCGGCCTGGCGCTGGACGAAGGACGCGTGATTCCGCGGGACGCAGCGGAAGCGGGAAAGGATTTCGGCCGCGCCTGCGACCTCAAGGCGCCCGGCTCCTGTGCCAGCATGGTCGCGCTGGTGAAAAAGGACGGCGAGGATGTGTTTCTCAATCCTTGCCGTAAGGGCGATGGCGAGAGTTGCTTCCTTATGGCTTCGCTTTACCACGCGGGGGCAGGCGCTCCCAAGGACTATGTCCGCAGCGCCACCCTGTTCCGTCAGGCTTGCGATGACGGATGGCCGCGCGGTTGCGGCGGACTGGCCGAATGCTACCAGGCGGGCCAGGGTGTGGCGGCCGACACCGCGCAAGCCGTGCAGTATTTCGAACGGGCGTGCCGGGCCGGCATTGCGGCCAGTTGCTTCTCGTTGGGCGGCATCTACCGCGCGATGAAGGACGAAGCGCTGGCCGGGCAGCGTCTGCGGCAGGCCTGCGATTTAAGCCGCGGCGCCGCTACGGACAACTCCGCTTACTTTAGGGCTGGCGGCATCGAGAGCGCCCCGGCTTTTTGCGCACAGAGTGCGCCATGAGACGGTGGCGTAAGGGGTACCCTCCGGGTCCGGAGCGGATGCCTGACTGGCAGCACATTTTCATCATTCTTTTGAGACGCCGCTGGCGTCATGAGCAACTTATGCCACGCGCGACAGTTCCAGCAGCTTGCGGCCGCAGATCATGCTGGCTTCATGCTTGTTGCCGCCGGGACCCGGCCAATGGGTTTCCAGACTGAGCCAGCCCTTGTACCCGTCGCGCGCCAGGGCGTCCACCTGCCCGCGCCAGCCGACCACGCCCTCGCCGATGGCGCACCACAGGGGCTTGTGCCCGTCCATCGTGCAATCCTTGGCATGCACGTGTTGAATCCGGGAGACGGGCAGCTTGGCGTAGCCTTCGGGGAAGGCCTTCTCGCCGGAGACCACCGCGTTGGCGGGGTCCCAGACCACTTTCAGGTTGGGGTGATCGAGTGCCGCCAGCACGCGCGCCGTCTCCGCTCCGGTCGCGATATTGCACGCGTGCTCGTTTTCCAGGCCGATGATCACATTGTGCGGCGCGGCCTGATCGGCCAGGGCGCGCAAGGCTTCCACGATGCGGTCGAAGCAAACTTCCGGATCCACCGTGCGCCAGTACGAGAACACGCGGATGATGCGCGCACCGGTGCGGTCCGCAATCTCCAGGGCGCGCGCCGTGAGCCGGGGCTGATCGGCGAACGTCTGTTTGGCGGCGAACATATCCTGCTGGAAGCGGGCGTCGACTTCGGGCGAATCGGGCAGCACGCACTTCAACAGCGGCGACGCGATGGAGAGAATCTCCAGGCCGGCGCCGCGCACGATGGCGATGGCGCGGTCCAGTTCCTCATCGCTCAGATCGACGATGTTCTTGCCGAACACCATGCGGAGTTCGGCGCCCGTCATACCGAGTTCGGTCATGGAGCGGACGGCAATTTCGATATCCGGCGAGAACTCGTCGGTGATGGCGGCTACTGGAAAATGTGCGGGCATGAAAGCTCATTATAGAGCGCCGCAGTGCGAGAATAGCAAAGATGCCACGTATCGCAACTTCGGTGGAAATGGTGCCGCGCTCGCGGATCCGGGAACTGGCCGAGATCGCCATGACGATGGACGGCGTCCTGCGCCTGTATTTCGGGGAGAGCAATCTGCCCACCCCGGAATACATCAAGCAGGCCGCCACGCGCGCGCTGGCCGATGGGTACACGTTTTACACGGAGAATGCCGGCTTGCCCACGCTGCGCCGCGCGCTGGCCGATAATTACCGGCGACTGCAAGGCGTGGCGTTGGACCCCGCCGGCGAGATCGTGGTCACCGCCAGCGGTGTGCAGGCCTTGAACCTGGGGATTCGCTGCGTGCTGAATCCGGGCGATGAAGCGCTCGTGCTCACCCCGGCGTGGCCTAACGGATCTTCCAGCGTCATGATGGCGAATGCCACCGTGCACCAGGTGCCGCACCCACTGGTAGGGGGGCGCTACACGGTGGACTTCGCCGCGCTGGAAGCGGCCGTCACGCCGCGCACGCGTCTGCTGCTCTATACCTCCCCCTCCAATCCGCTGGGCTGGGTGGCTTCGGACGAGGAACAGCAGGGCCTGCTCGATTTCGCGCGCCGCCACGATCTGTGGCTGATGGCGGATGAGGTCTACGACCGCCTGTACTACGCCGGCAAAGAGTTAGGCGAACCCGTGCCGAGCGTGCTGCGCAAGGCCACGCGCGACGACGCGGTGATGGTGGTCCATTCGTTTTCCAAAACGTACTGCATGACCGGTTGGCGCGTGGGCTGGCTGGTGGCGCGGCGCGATCTGGCGGAGAAGGCTACCCAGTTGAACGAGTTCATCATCTCGCACGCGCCCACGTTCGCGCAGAAGGCGGCGGAGACCGCGCTCGCCGAGGGCGAAAGCGAGGTGCGGCGCATGCTGGAGAATCTGAAGCAGAATCGCGACCTGTGCCTGGACGCGTTGCGCGGCTTGCCCGGCGTGACGGTTCCCAAACCCGACGGCGCGTTCTACCTGTTCCCGCGGGTCGAAGGGATGACGGATTCCTTCGCGTTCTGCCGGAGGCTGTTGGAGGAGACGCGAGTCGGCCTGGCGCCGGGAGTGGCGTTCGGCGCCGGTGGTGAGGGTTCCTTCCGCATTTGTTACGCGGCGGAGCGGAGTATCCTGGAACCGGCCATGGAACGGTTGACGAAGTTCTTGCGCGCGGTGGCGTAAGGCTCCGCCTTGCGCATCCGAGAGAAGCTCGGACTCTTCTTCCTCCCCGTCTGGAACATTTCCCTCCCTGCGGTGTCTAACTTTGCGACGGGGAGGAGTGCGATGTTAGACGTCCGCGGGCTCACCAAGAAATACCGCAACCGCGCCGTGGTGGACCACGTGACGTTTACTGTTCCCCCGGGTCAGGTCACCGGATACCTGGGGCCCAACGGGAGCGGCAAATCGACCACGGTGAAGATGCTCACCGGTCTGCTGCCCGCCACGTCGGGCCAGATCCTGTGGGACGGCGCCGACATCCGCCATGACCTGATCGGCTTCAAGCGGCGGCTCGGCTACGTCCCCGAGGAGGCGTACGTTTACCCACACCTCACCGGCATGGAGCACCTGGAACTGATCGGCCGGCTCCGCCGCTTGCCGGAAGCGCAGGTGCAGCGCAAGGCGGCCGAACTGCTCCGCCTGCTCTGGCTGCACGACGACCGCTACACGCCGATTTCCTCCTACTCCAAAGGGATGAAGCAGCGCGTGCTGATCGCCGGCGCCCTGCTGCACGATCCGGACCTGCTGATCTTCGACGAGCCGCTCAACGGGCTGGATATCGCTTCCGCCATGCTGCTCCACGAACTGATCGCCGAACTGGCGCGCCAGGGCAAGACGATCCTCTACATCTCGCACGTGCTGGAGGTGACGGAAAAAGTCTGCGCGCGCGTGATCATGCTGTACCAGGGGAAGGTCGTGGCCAACGACGAAGTGGGCCGGCTGCGCGACCTCATGCATTTGCCGTCGCTGGAACAGATTTTCCGCCAACTCGCCAAACAGGAGGACGTCGGCGCGTCGGCACGGGAAATCGTCTCGGTCATAAGGGAGGGGTGATGGACTGCCTGCGACTGCTGGTGCGCCATTTCTTCGGGCGCTTCTTCGATAACGAGCTCGTGTCGCAGCGCGGCGACATGCGCACCAACGTGGTGCAGGCCTTCGGACTGGTGGCCACGCCCGGCATCTTCGTGCCGTTCTATATGATTCCGCAGCGCGCCCGCTTCGATCATCCGTTCGCTTACAACTGGGTGCTGCTCAGCGACTACTACTTTTTCGTCATGTTCTCCATGGTGGTGATGGGCTTCGTCATGGTGTTCGAGTGGGACGCGCTGTTTCCGGACCGCAAGGATTACCTGATTCTCACCCCGCTGCCGCTGGGCGGCGGCTCCATCTTTGCCGGCAAGACGCTCGCCCTGGTGATGTTCCTGGGCCTCTTCGCGGTGGATGCCAACCTCTTCTGTACCCTGCTCGCGCCCCTGGTCACCGGCGGCGAAGGTACGCCCGCGCCCGTGCTCTGGAGGCTGATCGCGATCCATGCGGCGAGCGTCCTGGGGGCGGGCACGTTCGTCGCTCTGAGCATCGCCAGCGTGCAAGGCGTGCTGATCAACCTGCTCACCGGGCGCGGATTCCGCCGCGTCTCGCCGTGGGTGCAGATGGCGCTGATGGGCGGCTTGATCGTGCTGCTGTTCCTGACCCCGCTGGCCTGCCTCGGCATTCGCCCGCTGGTGGAAAGCCACAGCCCGTTGCTGCGCTGGTTCCCGCCGTTCTGGTTCCTGGGGCTCTATCTGGACATGCTGCCCGGGCAGCCGGGCGGACCGGTATTCCACGAGCTCGCGGGTCTGGCGCGGCAGGGCCTCGCCGTCTCCGCCGCGGCTTTCGCGTTGACCTACCTCGCCGGGTATCGCCGCCACGCGCGGCGCGTCATGCAAAGTGTAGAGGGCGCCGAAGGCGGCCCAGGCCGTCTGCGCCTCGCATTCGAGCGAATCGTGAATCGCCGGCTGCTGCCCGATCCGCTGGAGCGCGCCACCTTCCACTTCATCAGCAACACCATCCTGCGCAACGCCAAGCAGCGTCTCTTCCTGGCCAGCTACGGCGGAATCGCGGTGGCGCTGGCGCTGCCGGCCGTGATCCGGATCGGCACGCGGCCGGGGGCGCCGATCTTGAGTTTCCACGCCGCGGGACTGCTCTCCGTGCCGCTGACGCTTTCGTTTTTCGCGGTCTCCGGCCTGCGCGCGGCATTCAATTTCCCGGCCGAACTGCGCGCCAACTGGATCTTTCAGATCTGCCAGAGCGAAGATAGTATGCCGCCTATGCGCGCCGCGCGGAAGTGGATCGTGCTGATGGGCATGGCGCCGCTGTTTGGGCTACTGGCGCCTGTCGAAATCTATTTCCGGGGCTGGCGCCTGGGGTTAATCCACTTAACCTTCGCGCTGGCGCTTTCCCTGGTGCTGTTGAATCTGCTGCTGATCTGGTTCCGCAAAATTCCTTTTACTTGTTCGTATTTCCCGGGCAAGACGAGCATGGCGGTGATGTTCGCCCTCTACCTGGTCGGTTTCGCCACTTATAGCTGGACGATGGCGGACCTGGAGGCCAGGCTGCTCGACGATCCCGCACAGTTGCTGCTGTTCTACGTCGTCGTGGCTGCATCGTTGTATGGGCTGGTGCGTCTGGAAAAGCGCGAACTCGGTGTGGACGACTCGCTGATCTACGAGGACGAGCCCGACCCGATCGTGCGCAGCCTCGAACTGGGCTGATTCCGCGACGGGCGCGCGCCCTTGTCAGAGCGGGGAGGCGGCGAGCCGGGCGTCGAGTTCGGCTTTGGCAGCGTCGGCCGAATGGCAGAGCCAGGAATTGGGGACGTTCGGGAGGTACGCCACCAAGTTATCGTACGCCCAGTTTTTGGCCGGGGAGAAGGCGGCGTAGCCGAGGGCGTCGGTCAGGCGCCAACTGATCTTGATGAGGTTGTCGAGGCTCCGCTGATTGGCAACCGGCTCGTCGTGGTGGGTAACGATAGCGGCAGCGAGCTGGTCCGGGAAATTCCAATCCAGGGCGAGATAGGCGCCCGCCGCGCAGTGGTCGATTTCGAAGAGATCGCGCTCGGTTTCGAGCAAGTCGAAGCCGAAATCGTTGGATACCTCGAGCATTCGGGAGTACTCGGCGGGATAGGCGGACATCAGGCCCAGCGTGCCGAGGTTGTGCAGCAGAGCGGTGGTATAGGCCACTTCGCTGTCGAGGCGGGAGACGCGCGCGGCCTCCTCGGCGATGATCGCCGTGACCACGCTATGTACCCAGACTTTGCGCAGGGCGAGCGCTCGCACGCTCGTTCGCACCATGTTGTTGAGGGCGACGAAGGTAGCCATGGACTTGACGCGGTCCATGCCGAGGATGGCGACGGCCTGGGTCAGGCTGGTGACTTCGCGCCGGACGCCGAACAGCGCGGAGTTGGCGAAGCGGAGCAGTTCGGCGGAAAAGGATGGGTCCAGCCTGATGAGGCCTCCCACTTCCTGGGGGCTGGCATTCTCCTGTCCGGCGAGCGCCAGGATGCGATGAGCGATGGCCGGAAACGGCGGCAGGAGGCGAAGTGCCCAGGGGGCCTGGGGGCGTACGGTGGAAGCAGTCATATTAGCGTCACCAGGAATCATATCGGCAGAAATGGAATTCCGCTGTAGGGGGGCCGGCTGAATACCCCCCCACGAATGGGGGGCGGCCCAGAGGGCAACCCCGCCTGGAAGGCTGCTCTAACGCTAACGCCTGCGAATCCAGATCGCCAGCAGACCGGCGCCGGGCAGAGCGAGGGTGCCGGGTTCCGGCGTGCTCCCTTGGAGGGTGCCATTTACCTCGAATTCAAGATAAACAGGTCGATAAGCCACCTCCTGATGGTGCAGTTGGCCCTAGAACGTGTAACGCAGTGCGAACTCCATCTGGCGCGCGTTGCCGAGAAGACCGGTCAACTGGCCGAATTTGGCGGTCGAGGTCAGGCTAAGGTTCGCCGAGTTCGGATCGAAGCGCACGGTGTTGGTGACGTTGTAGGCCTCCCAGCGGAACTGCAGCTTGTGCTTCTCGCTCCAGGGCATGGTGAAGTTCTTGTAAAGCCCCGTGTCGATGTTGAAGTAGCCGTCTCCGCGCAGCGAGTTGCGGCTGCCGGTCTGGCCCGCCATGGTTTCCTGAAAAGCGGCCAGCGCGGTCTTCGGATCGCTCCACAGGTTGGGAGCGGCCGAACCGGAAACCGCCTGGGCGTTGTGCGAACTGACGATCTGGGGAATCGGATTCCCGTTGGGCGTGGCGTATCCGCTGAGTTCCCAGTTGGTAGCCCATCGCGAGCCGTTCGTCACAGAGGTGGGCAGGCCGGAACTCTGGCGCCACGTGGGGGTGACTTCCCATCCGCCCACCACGGCGTCGAGGGCCTTGTTCATGGACGAGCCGAACCGTTGGCCGCGGCCGAAGGGCAATTGGTAAACGAAATAGGCGTTGGCCTGGTGCAGGGCGTCGTAGCCGGACACCCCGCGGAGTTGCTGGGCATTCCACGAGTTGATCATGAAGCCATCTGAGTACGCCGCGACGTTCTCCGAACGCGAGCCGATGTCGATCGACTTCGACAGGGTGTAGTTCAAAGTCATGGTGAGACCGGTGTTGAGCCGCTTGGAGACGGTCCACTGCATGCTGTGGTAGGCGCCGGAGCCGAGCGAGGACCAGGCGTTGAGCGCCGAGTACTGCGAACTCCACATCGAGTACGGTCCCAGGACGCTGCAGCCGACGGTGTCGACGTGCCCGTTGCTGAGGAACGTAGAGGCGCCGTCGGAGTTGCAACTCTGGCCGTTGTCGATGTCGCTCAGGACGCTGGTGAAGTCGCCCTGGTTGGCGTTGTAAAGGTAATCCTGCGCCACCACCTGGGTAGGCGTCAAGCCGTTGCCGCCGGCCTTGGCCCAGAAGTTTTCGAAGAACGGAATCTTCGGCAGGTTGGCGATGGAGACGCCCTGGAGGTCCATGAGAGTGGCCAACTGGGTCATCGCCTGGTAGTAGGTCTGGCCGGATTTCGGGTCTTTGAGGTTGGTCGGCATCGCCAGGTCGCGCTGCACCAGGTTATGACGCGAAAGGCGGCCGACATACCCCGCCTGCACGAACCATCCGTGGCTGAGTTCGCGGGCCACGCTGAAGTTCAGGTTCATGGTGTAGGGAGCCTTCAGCCGGTCGTCGAGCGAACTGGCAATCGCGAAGGCGTTCGGATACGAAACCGGGAACGTTGGCGTGGGCGCCGGCTGGAAGAACAGCGGCGCGTTGGGCGCCGAGGGAATCTGGTTGAATCCGGCGTAGCGGGGCAACTGCGACGACGTGTACACGTTCGGCGGCGTGGCCAGCGACGTGGACAGACCGTAGGAGTTGGACGCGATGAATCCGGCAAGGGGCTGGCCGATCAGATCGTAGTACATGCCGGCGCCGGCGCGGATGGAGGTCTTGCCCTGGCCAAACAGGAAATTGGAGAGCCCGCTGGAGCCCTTCGGACTATAGGCGATCCCCAGGCGCGGCTGCCAGTTATTGTGCTGCGGGTAGTAGGGGCGGCCCTTGGGCGAGTAGCTGAGGAAGCCCGCGCCCTGGTCGGAAAGACCCTGCGACGCCAGCGCGCCGCGGCTGTCCATCCACTGCCCGATCGGGAGGTTGCTGGAAAGCTGCTGGCCGTTGGCTTCGTGCACCGGGGGCATAATGGAGAGTCGCAGACCGTACGTCAGCGTGAGGTTGCTCTTGATGCGCCACGAATCCTGTGCGTACAACTCGGCTTCGCGGCTCACAAAGTTACGCGTCACCGGAGCGCCCGCCGGGATGATGGTGCCGTCGGTCGTGTTGTTGTAATTGGCGGTGGCCGAAGTCACGATGCCCAGGACCGCCACCATGCCGTACTCGTAACTGGTGGTATCGCCCTTGGAGAGGCCGAGCGAGGCGGGCACCAGGTCGTTGCCGCTGCCTTTGATCACCGAAGCGTTGGTGGTCGCCGAACTGAACGCCTTCGAGTAGTTCACGGACTGGTTCGAAATCAGGCGGGCGGTGCCGCCGAACCTGAAATCGTGCGCACCATGGCTCCAGGCCAGGTCTTCGGAGAAGGAGTGGACCGGAACGATGCGGGAAATGGCGGTGTTGGTTCCGATGATCGGGTCGATGTTCCGGAAGGTGACGTAGTTCGACGAGAGAATGCCGGTAGTCTCGCCGCCCTGCCGCGTCAATCCATACCGGAAGGTGTTCACCAGGTTCGACTTCAATACGGACGTCACGCCGGTGGCCATGCCCTTGTTATTGGAGAGCGTGGTGGTATTTGGCGGCTGGCCCGGGAACTGCGGCGTGCCGGC
>JADGNS010000126.1 GCA_017883355.1 Candidatus Solibacter sp. | reverse complement strand
TCTCGTGGCCACTTACGTCCGCCCCGGCGGCGGCGATTCCCCCTGGCTCGATCCGTCTTCCGACCTCGCCGGCCTCCCCACCGTCTTCGTCGGCAGCCGCGATCACCTGCTCGATCTCGCGCCCGCGGTACAGGCCATGGCAGCCGAATTCCTGATGGATAGCTGGCAGCCCGAGGAGGCCCTGGTACGTCTCAGCCTCGCCCTGACCCACAGCGCCCCACGCAGCGCTCCACCGGCGCCGCCGTCGGCCCCCGGCGGGCGGATTCGTGTGCTGGTGGCCGACGACGATTCCACCGTGCTGGCGCTGGTACGCATCGCACTGGAGAATTTCGGCATGGAGTGCCACCTCGCCGCCGACGGCCCCAAGGCCCTGGAGGCCGCCCGCCGCTTGCTCCCCCAGGCGGCCATACTCGATGTCAATATGCCCGGAATGGACGGCTATGAGGTGTTGTCGGCGATTCGCGCCGATAACCTCCCCGTGCGCGTCATGCTGCTGACCGCGCGCCAGCAGGAAAGCGATATCATCCGGGGTTTCACTCTCGGAGCCGACGATTACGTGGTCAAGCCTTTCAGCCCCATGGAATTGGTCGCCCGGCTCAAGCGTCTCGTACTGCGATGACCTGGCCGGCGGCTTCCCTGGTGGCTCTGGGAGCGCTCTATACGGCTTTTGCCCTGGTGGGCGCCTACATCCTGTTCCTGGTCCTGCTGCTCCTGTTCGCCATGCGCCGCGCCCGCTCGATTCGCGCCCGCCGGGCGGCTTCCGACCAGCTCCGCCCCGAATTGCAGTCCGCCCTGGTGGCATTCCTCGCCGGCGGCAGCGACGATTCGGTCTTCCGCCGCCACATCCTCAGCCGCCCCACCGATGTCGCCGAGTCCATTCTGCTGTTCCAAACCACCGTCGCCGGCAGCGCCCGCGAACGCCTCTGCGGTCTGGCCCTGGACATCGGGCTGGTTCGCCAATGGTGCGAGGAGAGCCGTTCGCACGATGTGATCCGCCGCCGTACCGCCGTCGCCAACCTCGCCTTCGCCTGCACCTACGAGCCCTGCCGCCGCGTGGCCGGCGACCATCTTCTGGACGCTCTCAAGGATCGCGATGAAGAAGTCCAGCTTTCGGCCTGCCGGGGCGCGTTGCTGGCCGGAGGCGAGGAACAAATCGAGGAAATCTTCGAAGTGGCCATCCAGCCCAACCTGCTGACCCGTATTGTGCTGACCGAAGACCTGCGCCGCCATGCCATGGCGCTAACCGCGGGACCGGTCCGCGAGGCGCTACGCTCCGGCGAGGCGCCCCGCATCCGCGCCACGCTCGAAATCCTGGTGGCTTGGGAACGCGCCATTCCACTGGAGGATCTGCGCGAAGTCCTGGAGCATCGCGATCGCGACATTCGCGTGCTCGCCTTCCGCCTGGCTGCCTTCGTTTCCGTCAACGCCGAGAGCCGCCGGGCACTGGTGCGTTCGCTGCGCGATGCCGATGCCGGGATTCGCGGCCTCGCCATCGTCGCCATCGGCTGCCAGAAGATGACCGAAGCCATACCCGAACTGGCGTACTGCCTGCGCTGCGAAGAGCTGGAATCGGCGCGCCTGGCGGCCGCCGCGCTGGCCGGCATGCCGCCCCAGGGCTGGCGCACCCTCGAAGAACTCAGCGCCAGCCCCACTCCGGCCACCGCCCTGGCCGCCAGCGAAGCCTTGGCGCGCGCCAGGAGGGAGGCATAGTGGAAACTCTGCCCGTGGTGCTTTCCTCGACCCTGCTCGTCCTCGTCATCGCGCTGGCAATTTTTGCCCTGGCCTGTTTTGTCGCTCTGGTCAAGGGATGCTTCGAATTGCGCCGCCGCGTGCGCGCCACCTCCAGCGATTTTGGCAGCGTGCTGCTCAAATCCCCCATCGTGCCCGGTGTCTCGGTGATCTGTGGGCCCCCCGATGTGTCGCCCGAATCCCGTGCGCTGGTGCGCCGGCTGCTGGACCTCCACTTCGGCAGGCACGAAGTCGTGCTCGTACTGGACGACCCCCCGCCAGCCGTGCTCGAACGCTGGATCCAGGAGTTCCACCTCTATCGCCAGGAGCGCGTAGTGCCGCAAGACCTGCCCTCCGCCGCCGTCCGTGGATACTACCTGTCGCGCGATCCCATTCGCCTGCTGGTGGTCGACAAGCAGCCGGGCGGAGCGGCCGACGCGTTCAACGCCGGTGTCAACGCCGCGCAATACTCCGTCATCGGGCTGGTGGATGGCGAGGCCGAATTCATCCCGGAAATTCTGTTGCGCCTGATTCGCCCCATGCTGGGAGATTGGGAACGCACCGTCGCCGTTTCCGGCGTGGCGCCCCCACCCCCCGCACCGGGCCTCGCTGGCTCCATCGGCGCCATCGAATCGCTGCGCTTGTGGCTGGCGCGCTGTGCCGCCTTTCAAGCGTGGAACAAGCTGTTGCCGGTCCCCGGCGCCTTCCTGCTGGTCCAGCGGGACGCGGTCCGTTCCATTGGCGGATTCCGCGACGGTCCTCTGCAACTCTTTCTGGACCTGCACACCGCCGCCCGCACCAATAACTTGCGCTGGCGCACTGCCTTCGTGGCCTCACCGGTCAGTTTCCGCCGCGCCGCCACTACCTGGCATGGCCTGCTCCGCCAGGTGCGCGGCGATCAACGCCAAATGGCGTTTGCTTTGCGCCAACTCCGCCCCGGCGACGGCCGCGAATTCCTCGGCCTGGTCTCCATCCGCGGGCTCCGCCCCCTGTTGGAAACTGCCGCCTACGTCCTGGCCGCCGCCGGCTTTGTCACCGGACTCGTCCACCCCGCACTGGCGGCGCTGGCGCCGGTGATCGGCATCGGCACGGGAATCGTGATCTCGATGGCGGCCGTGGTGCTGGGCGAACTGGCTCAACCCAGCGGCATGGCGCCCGGTCCCCTCGCCTTCCTGTTCCTGGCTGCAATCCCCGAGAACCTCGGCTACCGGCAGATCCGCAATCTCTGGATGATCGCCGGCTTCTTCGGCGCTTCCGCCCCCAAAAAACAGAACCGCGGGCGCACGGTCCTGGACCGTGCGCCCGCGTTGCGAACTTCCAAAAAGAAATGAACTCCGCTTACAGCCCGGCTTGCTCGTCCAGCAGCAACGTAGTCTTCGTTCCGCCGATGCGGATTTCCCGGATCGACAGTTTGTCGCCGGTCCCCGCATAGCGCACCGACGTGCTTTCAAACTTCGTCTCCCCGGTCTGGACCTTCACGGGAACTTCCACCGACTGCTTGCCGTTGACGATCGTGAGTTTCGAATTCTCCACGTTGAGCCGATAGTCGCCGGCCTTCAACTGCTTGCCCTCTACCTTGGTAGGCTGGGACAGGGTGACGCGATAGCTTTCGGCGCTCGCCACAGCGAGCCCTAGAATGGCGAATGCCAGTACAAATCTCTTAAGCATGAAACGATCTCCTGAACCGGTTGGTTCGTCTCTTTCTCGGGCTGGTCGGCCCATATAAGAGTTTAGCACCACCTTATCGTGGTTGGCAACCGAATGTTCACTCAACGCAGAGACGCAGAGAGCGCAGAGGAAGCGCAGAGAAAACCAAAAACAAGCCGGATGGACGTGGCAGGATTCGCCGCCTTCGGGCGCTTTCCGGGCATTCGACGAACGCCGCTGCCGGCGTTGAACCTGTGCCTGTCTTCTCTGCGCTTCCTCTGCGCTCTCTGCGTCTCTGCGTTGAGTTCGCATCCCCGTCAAGCTCCGGCGTTCCTTGTACACTGATAGTTCATGCAGTTCCGCCATTCCATCTGCAACGAGGCCTTCGATAAGTGGCCCTTCGCCGACGCCTGCAAGGCCATCCGCAAAGCCGGCTATACCGGAATCGAGATTGCCCCCTTCACTCTGGCCGAAACGCCGGGCGAGATCACCGCGGCCCAGCGCGCCGAATACCGCGAGATCATTCGCTCCGAAGGCCTCACGTTCGCCGGACTGCACTGGCTCATGGTCAGCCCCAAAGGCCTGCACGTCACCGGCCCCGATGCCGGTCTGCGCCGCCGCAGTTGGGACCACATCCGCGCCCTGATCGATCTGTGCGCCGATCTCGGCCCCGACGGCGTCATGGTCTTCGGCTCGCCCAATCAACGAGCCACCACGGGCGGCCTCTCCCGCGAGCAGGCTACCCGCAATTTCATCGATGGCCTCGCCGGGGTCGCGCCGCAGGCCGAAACCTGCGGCGTCAAAGTGCTGGTGGAGGCCCTCCCCATCGCCCAATCCGACGTCGTCCAGACCCTCGCCGAAGCCGTCGCCATCGTGGAAGAAATCTCCAGCCCCGCCATCCGCACTATGTTCGACGTGCACAACGCCATCGATGAGCGGGAGCCGCACGCCGCGCTGCTGGAGCGCTACTTCTCTTTCATCCGGCACGTGCACGTCAACGAGCTCGACGGCCGCCACTGCGGCGCCGGCAGCTACGATTTCAAGCCGGTCCTCGAAGTCCTCCGGCGTCGCGCGTACACGGGCTGGGTGTCGCTCGAAGCCTTCGATTTCACACCCGGCGCCGAACGCCTGGCCAACGAGAGCCTGCGCCATCTCGAAAATCAAATCGACCAACTCCCATCATGAGCCACTACATCGTCACCGGAGGGGCGGGCTTCATCGGCTCCGCCATCGTCCGCCAACTGCTTGCCGAAGGAGCCAGGCGCGTCGTCGTCATCGATAATCTGCTCACCGGGCGGGAGAGCAACCTGGAGGAGGTGCGCTCGCGCATCGATTTCCAGCGCGCCGATATCCGCAACTACCAGGAGATCGCGCCGCTCATCCGCGGCGCCGCGGTGGTCTTCCACGAAGCCGCCATCCCCTCCGTGCCCCGCTCCATCGACGACCCCGTCCCTTCGCACGAGATCAACATCGACGGCACCTTCAACGTGCTCCGCGCCGCTAAGGAAGGCCAGGCCGGACGCGTGGTCTACGCCGCCTCCAGTTCGGCCTATGGCGATTCTCTTGTGCTTCCCAAAGTGGAGAGCATGGCGCCGCGGCCCAAATCGCCCTACGCCCTGCAAAAACTCATGGGCGAATATTACGCCGGCATTTTCTCCGGCGTTTACGGTCTGGAGACCGTGTCGCTGCGCTACTTCAACGTGTACGGCCCGCGGCAGGACCCGTCGAGCGCCTATTCCGGCGTGCTCTCGCTCTTCATGACCGCCGTGCTGGACCGCAAACCGCCTACCATCTTCGGCGATGGCGAGCACTCGCGCGACTTCACCTTCGTCGATGACGTGGCGGAGCTCAATCTCAAGGCGGCGCGCGCCCAGGGCGTCTCCGGCAATATGTACAACGGCGGCAATGGCGGCCGGATCACCCTCAACCAGGCGTGGGCGCTGCTCCAGAAACTGGAAGGCGTCACCATCCCCCCCATCTACACGCTCGAGCGCGCGGGCGACGTGCGCGATTCCCAGGCCGACACCACGCTCGCCGTCCGCGATCTGGGACATGCCCCGCGCTACGGGTTCGAGGAAGGCATGCGGATCACGCTGGAGTGGTACCGCCACAATCGATGACTCCCCCGGCCGCGCCGCGCGTGGAATTCGCCCTCGGCCTGATCGGTATCGGCAAGCCCTGGGGCTTCGCCAATCCCCAGGTCCCTGACGAACGCCAGGCGCTCACCCTGCTGGAACGGGCCTTCGCGCTCGGCGTGCGCTATTTCGATACCGCGCCCTCTTACGGCGTCAGCGAAGAACGCCTGGGGCGCTGGCTGGCCGCGCTCACTCCCGCGGAGCGCAGCGCCGTCCGGATCGCCACCAAATTCGGCGAGCACTGGGACGCCGCCAAAGCGGAGCCGTTCGTCGACCATTCGCTCGACGCGCTAAAGCGCAGCCTGGATGGCAGCATCGCCCGCCTCGGCCGCATCGACTTCCTCCAACTCCACAAATCCACCCCCCAGGTGCTCCGGTCGCTCGACCTGGCCCGCGCCTGGGAGTACGCCGCCACGCTCGGCATCACCGCCATCGGCGCCAGCGTCAGCGACCTGGAATCGGCCGACCTCGTCATGGCCGACCCGGGGTACCGCATTCTGCAATTCCCCTACAACACAGTCCAGCAGACTTTCGCCGGCATCCTCGAACAGGCCGCCGCGCGCGGCATCAAGATCGCGGTGAACCGGCCGTTCGGCATGGGACGCATCCTGTACGAAAACCGCGAACTCACCAAAGCGGACGCCTTCGCCTTCATCCTGCAAAACCCCTTCGAAGGCGTTATCCTGAGCGGCACCAAATCGCCCGAACACCTGGAAGAAAACTGGAGCGCCTTCCGCGAAGCACTCGCCCGGCGGGAAGACGACCTCAACGCAGAGACGCAGAGAGCGCAGAGATAAAGCGCAGAGAAAACCGGGCAAGTCAGAACCGGCAAAGGGGTGCATCCCTGCGCCTCCCATCAACCTTGCTGTCTTCTCTGCGCTTTCCTCTGCGCTCTCTGCGTCTCTGCGTTGAAAGGACAACTTCCAAGTTCACTCCGCCCCTTCGCCGCCCCACTCGCTCTCCAACATGCGCGAGTATTCTCCGGAAGCGAACAGCGAAAACCGGAAATTGGCCGGGGACAGACTCTGGTACGGCTCCGACTCCATATAACAGCGATACAGGAAATCCGGGTACCGGTGGTAATTGCGCAGAAAGTCCTCATTAAGCGTTTCATACGCCGGCGGTTGCACAAACACCGCGTTCATCCCGATGGCGCGCGAAAAGATCGACACATAGTCCGCTACGCCCCAGCGCATCAGCTTTTCCTTCACCGCCTCCGGCGGATCCTTCGTCAACAGACCCGCAAAACTCTGCCGCCGAATTTCCATCGCGCCGAATTCCGGCACCCGCTCCGCCCATTCCACGCATTGATCGATCCAGCGGAATACATCCTTGCCCAGGAAAAAGAGCATGCGCATTTCCGCGTACCGGCCTGACAGCAGCCGCCGTTTTAAATCGTCGGGATCCGCCCCTTCGTTAGGGATCAAACCCGACAGCATGAGCGCGGCTTTGGAACTCTCCAGCAAGGTCGAAGGCGCGATGCGCTCGTTGAACGGATGAAGGATGAGCGGCGGCAAATCCCAAACCGTCTCTCCAAGAGTGGTTATCGCCGGTGCCATGTCTCTCCCACCTCTAATATCGGCTGTTCCGCGTGAGACTTTATGAGAGATCTTGAGAATACCATCACGCGCCCCGATGCGGTTCCATATCTAAAGAGAATCTGGCCCTGCTTACCCGGCTCGCCCTACACTGAGTTTGGGTTTGGTCACGGCAATATCGCGGCGCTCCTGAGGGCCGAAACCTTCCGAGGACCGTGGGCAGGTTCTTCCCCAGTACCACCTGCTCACGGCCTGGGCGCTCTGATCGAATACCCCAGCCGCCACCTCCCCTTACCCCCACCCTACGCCACGTTCAATCCCAGGAAGCGGTGCGCATTTCCGTAGCAGATGTCCCGCACCACCGGACCCACCAGGTCGTCGTTATCCGGTATCTCTCCATTCTCCATGTCCCGCCCGAACATGTCGCACAATACACGCCGGAAATATTCGTGCCGCGGGTAGCTCATGAACGACCGCGAATCGGTCAGCATCCCCAGAAACCGCGAAATCAGCCCGCAGTTGGACAGCGCATTCATCTGCCACTGCATGGCCTCCTTCTGGTCCAGGAACCACCAGCCGCTGCCAAACTGAACCTTGCCCGCCGTGATTCCGTCCTGGAAGTTGCCGATCATCGTGGCCATCACGTAGTTATCGGCCGGATTCAGGTTGTAGATCACCGTCTTGGGGAGCGCGTTCTCCTGATCCAGACGATCCAGGTACCCGCCCAGCGCGTCTCCCTGCGCCCAATCGCCGATCGAATCCCACCCCGTGTCCGGCCCCATCTCGTGGAAACGCCGCGTGTTGTTGTTGCGCCGCGCCCCCAGGTGGAGTTGTTTGGTCCACCCCTTCTCCGCATCCAGCCGGCCGAAGATCAGCATCATGTAGGACGCGAACCGGCCGTGCTCTTCATGCGTCGCGGCATGACCGCCACGCGCCCGGCCGAAAATCGTCGTGGCTTCGTGCTCGGTCGGGAAACTGCCGAACGCGTGATTCAGCCCGTGATCGCTCAGACGGCCGCCCATCTCGTGGAAGAAATCGTGGCGCTTACCGATGGCGTCCACGAAATCGGTCAGCGTGGAAATCTGCGTATTGCCCACCGCCGCCAGGCGGTCCACCCATGGATTAAACAATTCGGGGACATGCACGTTGAGCGCCTTGTCCGGCCGAAACGTGGGAAACACCTTCGTCCCGAGCGCCGAACCGGCTATCGCGCGGTGCCACGCCAGATCGTCCGTCGGGTCGTCGGTAGTGCAGACCGCCTTCACCCGAAACTTGCCCAGGATGCCGTGCGCGCTTAGTTCGTCGGTGGCTAGCCTCGCATTGGCCTGCTCCCACACCCCGGGCGCGCTGCCCTCATCCAGCAGTTCGTCGATGCCGAAATACCGTTTCAATTCCAGGTGCGTCCAGTGATACAGCGGATTGCGCAGCGTGGCCGGCACGGTGCGCGCCCAGGCGAGGAATTTTTCGTACGGCGACGCCGAGCCCGTGCAGTGGCTCTCCGGCACGCCGTTGGCCCGCATGGCGCGCCACTTATAGTGATCGCCTTCCAGCCAGATCTCGAAAAGATTCTGAAACCGCCGGTTTTCCGCCACATCCTGCGGCGGCAAATGGCAATGGTAATCCAGAATCGGCTGGTCCTCGGCAAACTGGTGATAGAGCCGCCGCGCGGTCTTGGTACTGAGCAGGAAATCGTCGTGGATAAAGGACATAAAAGGCGCCAAAGCCTGATTGAAACACACTTCACTTCTGAGGTGGGACAAGAGTCTTGTCTCATACAAGATGAGCCTGGAGGAGCGATCCCGCATGCTGGGACTTGACCATCAGCGTGCAGACATCGGAACGATTGAGCCTGGAGCGGATTCAGGCATTTTTGGACGGGAGTGGAGAGGTCGGATTCAAGGGCCAGAATCGAGAGGAGGTATACGGCTGGGTGAACCAGACGCT
>JADGNS010001080.1 GCA_017883355.1 Candidatus Solibacter sp. | reverse complement strand
GAAATGCGGCATCGCCTTACGTTCTGCCGCCAACTTCAGCCGCAGTTCGCGGCTCGCCTCCGTCTCACGGTAGAGCGTCTGCGCCACCGCCGCCGGACCGCGCATCTCGCTAGTGCCCAGCACCTCCACCAGGAAATCGCCGCCGTCGTTCTTCACCTGCAAGCGGTCGCCAACTCGCACCTCGCGCGCCGGCTTGGCCGCCAGTCCGTTGGCCTCAATTCTGCCGAGCTCGCATGCCCGTGCGGCGAGCGAGCGCGTCTTGAAGAACCGCACGGCCCACAGCCACTTGTCTATTCTCACGCCGGTCATGTTCCCATTCTCGTATCCGCGCGGGATATCCGGCTTAATAAAGCAGTACTTGACAGTGTCAATATATCGGTGTACTCTGGCAGCAGGTATGAACAGCTCCAAGACGCTCGCCGAGCTTTCCGGGGAATCGGGCATACCCGCGCGGACCATCCGCTTCTATATCGCGCGGGGCCTTCTGGACGGGCCTGTGAAGTCCGGGCGTGGAGCCGTCTATACGGCAGGGCATCTGGCGCGGCTGGAGAAGATCCAGCGGCTGCAAGCCGAAGGCCGGATGCTTTCCGAGATCGCGCTTGATCTCGGCGGCGGCCCGGCGGCGCAAACGGCGGCTCCGCCTTCCCCGTGGTGGCAGCACGCGATCCAGGAGGACGTCATGGTGTGGGTGCGAGGCGACGTGAGCCCATGGCGCATGAAACAGATTCGCGCAGCAGTGGATGACTTCGCGTCCCGCTTGCCGGAGCCGGAGACCAACAAGACAAGGAGAAGACCCAGATGAGTACAGCAACCAGTTTCGCGCCTCTAGTGGCAGCCACCGGCAAGCCCGTAAATCTTTCCATGCAGCGGCTGTGGCTCACCGGCCAGGTACTGCCGGCCGGCGCGCGCCTCGTGGTAGAGCACGTGTTCCGCAGCGAGGAAGACCAGCCGCTCGAAGTGATCTATGCATTTCCTCTGCCTCGCGACGCGGCCCTGCGGCGCTTCCGCATCACCGGCGACGGCTTTGAAGCGCACTCCGAGCTGAAAGAAACCGGGGAAGCCGTAAAGGCCTATGAGGAGGGGATCGCCCGCGGCTCGCTGGCCACGCTCGCGCGCGCATACGGCGACGGCATGGTGAATCTCACCGTCGGCAACATCCGGCCAAAGGAGACGGTCACCGTCCATCTGGAGATCCTGTGCGGCGTGGAATTGCGCGACGATGGCCTCCGCTTCCGTTTTCCGTTCACCCTCGCTCCGGCGTACCACTCGCGGGCGAAGGCCGCGTTGACCGCCGATGGAGAAGGTGAGAGGGAACTCCCGGCCGGCGAATTTGGCGACGTGATCCTCCCCCGGTTTCGCGAGGACGCTTCCGCCCTACACCAGGTCGGCTTCGACCTCACCATGGTGAGCCAACTGGCGCTGGACGAGGTCGGCTCGGTGTCTCACGCGGTGCGCGTGCGGCAGGACGGCGGCCGCTCGGCCCGCATTGCCCTGGCCACCGAAAAGGACGTGCCCAACCGCGATCTGGTGCTCGACGCCCGGTTCCAATCCGTCGAACCTCAGGTGCTCGCCGGGCGCGACAAGAGCGGCATCGGACGCTTCGCCGCCATCGTCCCTTCGTCCAGTTTCGGTGTCGCCACCCAAGCGCCGCGGCGCGTGGTGATCTTGCTCGACCGGTCGGGATCCATGCAAGGCGCGCCCATCGCGCAGGCGCGCAAAGCGATCGAGGCCTGCCTGGGAGTGCTTTCCGAAACCGACTCCTTCGGTCTGGTCGCGTTCGACAACGAAGTCTTGACGTTCCAGCCCGCGTTGGTCCCTGGAACCCGCGAGTTGCGCGATCGGGCCCATGAATTTCTGCGAGGCGTCGAGGCGCGTGGCGGCACCGAACTGGCCAGCGGCGTTCTCGCAGCGGCCAAACTGCTCGCCGACGGAGGCGGCGACATCCTGATCCTCACCGACGGGCAGGTGTCCGG
Organism: Candidatus Solibacter sp.; assembly: GCA_017883355.1. Taxonomy (GTDB): domain Bacteria; phylum Acidobacteriota; class Terriglobia; order Bryobacterales; family Bryobacteraceae; genus Solibacter. The sequence goes on along the minus strand of JADGNS010001080.1, from coordinate 705 downwards.
CACCGAAAAGATTCTCGCCGACGCGCGGTCGGCCGGCGTGCGTTTGCATTGCCTGGGCATCGGCAGCGCCAGCCAGGACCGGTTCCTGGCCCTGCTTGCACGCGAGACCGGAGGCGTCAGCCGCTTCGTCACCCCGCGCGAGCGCGTCGACCTCGCAGCCGTCGATCTGTTCGCTTCCGTCGGGCGGCCCCTGGCTTCCGGGTTGAAGGCCGGTGCTAATGTCCAACCCGAGCCGCCGGCTTTCGTGTTCAGCGGCACGCCGGTACTCCTGTTCGGCGAAGGCGCCGAGAGCATCGAGCTGAGCTGGCACGGCGGACAACTGAACCTGCCCGTCACCTTCAGCGATAGCGATATTGCGGAAACGGTGTGGCTGCTTCAGGGCTCGCGCCTGATCACCGACTGGGAAAGCCGCTACCCCAGCGCCGAGGCTTTGGGGTCGTTGGAACAGCGCCAGCAAAGCCGGGTAGCGAACCGGCTCGTCGCACTGAGCCGGACTTACGGGCTGGCCAGTCGCGAGATGTCGCTGGTCGCGGTGGTGACGCGCCCCGGCGACCGTCCGGGCGAGTTGCCCCAGACACGCGTGGTCCCGGTCGGCATGGCGCAGGATACCGGGTTTGGAGCGTACTTCCCGGGCCAGATGATGGCAGGCGGCATAGGCGCGCCCGCCGCTCTTCCGCCGGCCCCTTCCAGCGCCCCATCGCTCGT
>JADGNS010001079.1 GCA_017883355.1 Candidatus Solibacter sp. | reverse complement strand
CACCGGCGGCGGCAGCGACGATATCGGCGACGTCAGTTGGACCGTGCCCACCGTGACGCTGCGCTATCCTGCGAACATCCCCGGCGGGCCGGGCCACAACTGGGCCAACGGCATCGCCATGGCCACGCCGATCGCGCACAAGGGCGTGGTGGCCGGCGCCAAAGTGCAGGCCATGACCATGCTCGATATCCTGCTGCACCCCGACCTGGTTGCCAAATCGTGGGACTACTTCAAGAACGTGCAGACCAAGGAGGTGCAGTACAAGACCTTCCTGCGTCCCGACGACAAGCCGGCCATCTGGCTCAACAAAGAGACCATGGAGAAGTTCCGTCCCGAGATGCGGAAGATGTACTACGACGCGGGCAAGTACGACACCTATCTGGAACAACTCGGCATCAAGTATCCGACCGTGCGGTAAGAAAGGTATTCGCTAGTATTCTTCCGTCCTTCACCTTCCTGGCTTTCCGCCCGATAAGTAGATTAGGATTAAAACGTGCCGTCCAGCGTGCTTCCCATCAGCGGTTGCCGGCAGGGTACCTATGTACTCCTGGAGGCGGTTCTGCCCGCGCGCCCGCCGTGCCCCGTCGGAGTGCTCCTCATCGATCTGGATACCGGCCGGCCCTGGTTGCGCATGCGGGGCGACTTCGCTTGTCTCGCCGCGCCCGAAGACGCGGAAGTCTTCGAGGCCCTGGAAGATCACATCCGCCAGTGCCTGGCCGAATCCGGCGCCGAGGCCTTCCTGCAATCTCTCGAAGACTCCCTCTCCAACAGCCTGCGCGTCAGCCAGCGGCAAGCGGTCTCGGTGGACGCCTTCTCGCGCGTGCTCGACCGCCTCTATCGCGAGCACGTCGAGGATACGCAAGTCCAGCGCTTCGCCACCCATCTGCCCCTGTTCAGCCTGCGCGCCGCGGCCGGCGGTCTCAGCGACGAGATGCTCTCCGAGGCGGAAGACTGGGTCCCCGCTCCCGAAGGCATGCACCTCTCCCCGGATCTGTTCGTGGCCCACGTGGAAGGCCAGTCGATGGAACCGCGCATTCCCCATGGCAGCCTGAATCTCTTCCGCCTCCACCCGGCGGGCTCGCGGCAAGGCAAGATTCTGCTCATCGAGCGCTTCGGCGTGCTCGACGAAAGCGCGCGCTACACCATCAAGCGCTACACCAGCCGCAAGGTAGTCACCCAGGAAGAGTGGCGGCACGAACAGATCCGCCTGGAGCCGCTGAACCCCGCATTCGAACCCTGGGACGTCGATCCGGAAGGCTTCGCCGTGGTCGCCGAATGGCTGCGCGTCATAGAGTAGAACCCGCCCAGCCAGGCAAGGGCAAGCGCACCCCAGGCGGCAGCCAAATCAGCCGCCTGCTGCTGGCCTGGTACGGCCGCGGCCATCGCGATCTTCCCTGGCGTCATACGCGCGACCCGTACGCCATCTGGGTCAGCGAAATCATGCTCCAGCAGACCCGCGCGCAGGCCGTCATTCCGTACTATCACCGCTTCCTCGCTCGCTTCCCCACCATCGAAGCCCTGGCCGCCTCCGCCGAAGACGACGTGCTCGCCCTGTGGAGCGGCCTCGGCTACTACTCGCGCGCGCGCAATCTCCGCCTCGCCGCGCAGCGCATCGCCACCGCCGGCGGCTTCCCGCGGGACTATGCCGCCATCCGCGCCCTGCCCGGCATCGGAGATTACACCGCCGCCGCCATCGGCAGCATCGCCTTCGACCTGCCCTTTGCCGTGCTGGACGGCAACGTGCTCCGCGTGGTGGCGCGCGTGGCCAACGATGCTGGCGATATCTCCGCCGGCCGCACCCGCGCCCGGTTCCGCGAGATCGCGCAGCAGTGGCTCGACCCGCGCCAGCCCGGCCCTTTCAATCAGGCCCTGATGGAACTCGGCGCCACCGTCTGCCTGCCGCGCAATCCGCTCTGCCTGGTCTGCCCGCTCGCCGGCTGCTGCCGGGCGCGCCAGGAAGGCGCCACCGCGCAGGTGCCGGTGAAATTGCGTAAGACCGCTCCCGTCCACCTCTCTGGCGTCCTGCTGTTGGTCCGCCATCGCGGCCGCATCCTGCTGCGCCAACGCGACGCCGCCACCAGGCGCATGGCCGGCTTCTGGGACCTCCCTACGCCCGAAGACCTCCCCGCCGCCAAACTCGGTGCGCGAATCGGCCAGATCCGCCATACCATCACCCACCACCACTACACCCTGGAAGTGCGCCGCGCCACCGTCGGCTTGCCCGAACCGGACGGCTTCCGCTGGTTTACCATTCCTCAACTTGGCGAGATTCCCTACAGTACTACGGCGCGCAAGGCGTTCCATCTGGCGGGAATCGTTTACAACTTGTGATAGTTTCGTAAAACTCTCAGGAATAAGGACATTTCGCCGTTTGCCGTCGAGTAATTTGGGCGGATCCGGTGTTTAATGAACTTATATATGGAACGCAAAAGAACGCTATATGTCGCCAAGGTCGTCGTGATCATGAGTGCCCTCCCAATGCTCCTGTGGGCGTTTTCCGCCGGACCGGATGCAGGCAAAGCCGGGGTCCCCGGCGAATCGAACTGCACCGAATCAGGGTGTCACGAGGGCACGGCGCTGAACGGGGGGGGCGGGAGTGTCAACGTGACCTTCCCCGGCGGATCTACCTACTCTCCCGGGGTCAAGCAACACCTGGTCGTCACCATCAGTGACGCCGCGGG
>JADGNS010000125.1 GCA_017883355.1 Candidatus Solibacter sp. | reverse complement strand
CCCAAGGATAACGCGAGCCGGACCGTTATGTCTAGTTAGTTGTTGGACACTACACTAGCGCCTGGGATGGCCTACAGACAGTACGCTCCGGTGCTCCCGAATAAGCTGGGCAGTTTCCAACCAGTTAACAGAATATCTTGCTTCCACTCCCGGCCGCATTTGGCCGAGATTGCATGGCGTTTCCTATCGAAGTTGACAATTCGGACATGCTCGTACGATAATGACGGGAGATAGCGTCACATGACGCTCATCGCGCCGGCCTGGGGCGCTGAGAGTCACTCCCGGGAGCGAAAGAAGTAACCGGTACGCAACAAGCCGGTAGGCAATCTAAACGGCAGGCCTCGCGCCTCCCGCCCTACCCTCCAATTTGAAGCTGAGGCACTCCCGCATGAGCGGTACACGCGCCCCGGCCAGAAAACCAACCCTCGCGGCAGGCTCCGCGTAAACAAGCCACCCAGAGGCCCGTATCTTTAGGCGGCACCATCGGTCTTTGACAACTGAATGTGATTAAGTCATATGTCTTGGCGCTCGATTTACATGGGGCGCCGCAATACCAATCTAATCAAAAGGAGCATTATTTAGTGGCAAAAACAACGATTACATGGGCCGATGCCAGCTGGAACGTCACCACTGGCTGCACCAAGATCTCGGCCGGCTGCTTGCATTGCTACGCGGCAAAGCTGGCGAAACGGCTCAAGACCATGGGCCAAGTGAAGTACGAGGACGAATTCGAGGTGCGGTGTCATCCGAGCGTTCTGAATGAGCCGCTCGAATTGAAGAAGCCTTCGCGGATATTCGTGGATTCGATGAGCGATCTTTTCCACGCGGGCATCCCGGAGGAATACATCAGGCGGGTCTTCGACGTGATGGAACGGGCGAACTGGCATCAGTTTCTGCTGCTGACGAAGCGGTCCGAAAGGCTCCGGGAGTTGGCGCCGACGTTGCCCTGGCCGGCGAACGTTTGGGCCGGTGTCACCATCGAATCCGCGGCGTACCTGCACCGCGCGGACGACCTTCGGACGGTGCCGGCGGCTGTGAGGTTCATTTCCGCGGAACCCCTTCTTGGCCCGTTGACGGGCCTGAACCTCGAGGGGGTTCACTGGGTAATCACGGGTGGCGAAAGCGGCAGCGGATTCCGCAAGATGGAACCGGCATGGGCTGAAGAAATCCGCTTGAAGTGTGAGGCGGCCGGCGCGGCGTTCTTGTTCAAGCAGTTCTCCGCCGTGCGTCCGAAGTCTCTCGGCCGCAAACTGTTCGGTAAGGTGTACGACGGCTATCCGGTGACTTCCGGCGTCCGGTGTGACGCCTAAAAGGAGGCTCCCGATTGTTCACTGAGCAATTTCTCTCCGATCTGGCGGACGCGGTAGCCGACCGCATTGCGGTCAAGTTCGCTCCCAATACCGCAGCCGCCAAGCGCCTCCTTTCGACCGATGAGGCCGCCGCTTACCTTGGCTTGCCTTCGTCCTCCGCCCTTCGTCAACGCAAGGCCGGAGGACAGATACCAGAGACGTGCTACGTCAAGATGGGTGGGTCTGTTCTATACGACCGCGCCGGCCTTGACGCCTGGATTGACGACCTCAAGCAAGCCGCCTGACTGTTCCCCTCCCTCCAAAGACACCAACGGCCCGCCAGACCACCTGGCGGGCCATTTCCTTTGATGCTGCCTGCCTACTTGCCGGTGAATATCTTTGCCTTCGTCGCGGCGAACTCTTCCGCGGTCAGCATTCCTTCCCGACGGTATTCGATCAACTCTTTTAGACTCATGCCGGCAAAAGCGTTCTCTTCCTTCCCGGCCGCCTTTGAGCCCACCTCCGCGGACTCCCCCCTTAGATACGTGTTGACAGCGTCACGTGTTCTGGTCGCCGCGCCTTTGTCCTGATCGTACTTGCGATGGACTTCGACCGTGGAATGTCCGGTGACTCGTTGAGAGTCGGACTCCGATACCCCCGCCCTGCCTTGAGTCGTGATTGCGGTCCGGCGCGTGTCATGGAATTTGACGACGTTCCGCATGATCGGCTTACCGCGCCTATCGAGCTTGGCCTTACCGTCGGCGCCCATCACTTCGGCAGTCAGGCCCGCCCTACGACAAGCAGCATTCCAGGCCGTCTTCCAGGTCGTCACCCTCTTGCCGGCGTAGTGGAATACCCACGGGCAGGCCGGGAAGTACTCGGCGCTGTAATCCATCCACCTCTGTAGAGGCTCAATCGCTACATCCACTATCGGAACATCCCGGCCGGTTCCCTCTTTGGTTTCGCCCTCTCTCAGGTGAATCACTTTGTTCTCCCAATCGACCTGTTCACGCCGGATGAACTTGACCTCCTTTGCGCGGATACCGCCGTACGTTACCAACGGGAGGACCGGCTTGAGGTGGTCGGCCGCCGCGTCGAACAACAGACGGAACTGTTCGGGGCTGACTACTCCTGTCCGTGCTCTCGCCTTCTCTCCCTTCGCGTCGATAGGGAAATATGGCAAGTCAGAGATTGAGACCTTTGCCGGCGTGGACTTCATGCCGAGCCGGAAGGCTGCTCTGAGGTACGCGAACTCTCGGTTTATAGCAATCACCCACCCGTCAGGCTTCCCGGCCTTCTTGTATTCGGCAATACGGATATCACGGTACTTGTTCAGTTCAGCCGTGGTCACCGCGGTAGCCTTCATGGTGCCGAAGTGCGGACGAATGTGCTTGGCGCAACTGTTCGAGACCTTGTACGCATTCTCCGATCGGTACAGCCCGCGTGATGCCGCCTTGCGCTTCAGTTCGGCAATGTAATCGTCCAGGAGTTCGTTGACGCGCACCACCTTCGAGGTCGTCTGGCGTTTGTCGCCCTTGATGAGATCGGCCTTGAGCCGATCCCGTTCCAGGAGGGCTTTCTTCCACTGCACAGTGCCGGACGGGAACGATTTCGCTACTCCCCGGTGAGAGATCCTTATCCAGATCTGTGTACGTTCGGCGTCCTTCCAGTAGAGGCCGGACCCTTCGGGGAGTCCGTTCTCTTTGATCGCGGTTGACATGCAGAAATTGTAGCATGTCATCTGATCTTTCTGTTACAAAGTGAGTAAAGTTGTTACCGCCAGTAACAGAAATCGGTAACAAGAGGGCCACTTTTCCACAGATATTGCGACATTCGTAGTAGAGCTAAACAAATGAATCCAAACGGATACATATAAGGATAAGCACGTCTGAATGAGATTTGTAATCAGAGGGTCGGGGGTTCAAATCCCTCCGCCGGCTCCAAGAATCCCTTTTCTTATCCCTAGTCCGGGCGCAAAGACGGGCCGATCCGCTTGTGCGCCGAGGCCGGGGCGGGCCAGTTCCTCACCGAGATAAGAAAGTAAAATGCGAGGCGGGCTTAGCTCGCGCTGGTGTTGGCCGCGGTTAGCTGGCTGTTGGTGCTGCTCCAGATGCCCTTGATGCTGCCGCCGGCGCCCAGGAAAAGGGCTGCCGACGCCAAGGCAACAAACGCCATCAGCAGGGTGTACTCGATAAGGTCCTGCCCTTGCTCATCGTTCCAGAGGTTGTAGAGTGTGTTCATGTTCGATCTCCTTTGCATGTTGAATAGTCTGGGCTCGACCCCTGTCAAGCTTGCATTGAATTATTCCGCGGGCAGGACTTTAATTCATAGTTACCCTGGTTATGGGAAGGTCCTAGTTTGGAGTCCCGGAAGTACTAGGGGGACTCTGAACTTCGTCTCTCGCCGGAGCGGGCACCCTAAGGCGCGCGCCGTCGTAAGATGGTGAGGCTGTGCGGAAGTTCCTGCTATGGTGCGCGCCGGTGCTGTACGCGTTAGGCGTGCTGCACGCGGCCCGTCTGCCGATTCGCACTTACACGACGGCGGACGGCCTGGCGCGCGACCATATCCTTTGCATCGCGCAGGACTCTCACGGGTTTCTGTGGTTCTGCACGGCGGAGGGGCTGTCGCGGTTCGACGGGTACCGGTTCACCAACTACACGACGGCGCAGGGGCTGCCGGATAACGAGATCGAGGATTTCCTGGAGACGCGCGCCGGCGTGTACTGGGTCGCAACGATGGGCGGGCTGTGCCGGTTCGAGCCGGCGGGCGCCGGGCCATCACGATTCCACTGCTATGCGGTGACGGGAGCCGGAGGCGTCCCCGCACCCCTCGTGCTCTATGAAGATCGCGCCGGCGCCGTTTGGGCGGGGGGCGGCGGCGGAGTGTTTCGCCTGGATCCGAAGGAGACTTCGTTTCACGCGGTGGAGATTCCGGGCAGAGGGGAAGCAACGGTCACCGCGATCCTGATCGACCGGAGGGGAGTGTTGTGGATCGGCCTGTCGAGCGGGCTGTACCGGCGCGATCGGGACGGGAGCGCGAGGACCCTCACGCGGGCCGACGGCCTCCCCGCCGACTACATCATGGCGCTGATCGAGGACCGCGCCGGGCGCATGTGGGTGGGAACGCGAGGCGGGTTGGCGCGGGTGGATACGGCGGCGCAGGCGCGCGGTGGGCTGGGCGGATTGGCGCGGGTGGACCCGGCGGCGGAGACAGCAGGCGCGCGCGGTGGGCTGGGCGGATTGCGCGTGTACGGGATAAAGGACGGGCTGCCGAGCCTGCGCGTCGAGTCGCTGCTGGAGACGTCGGATGGGACGGTGTGGGTGGGGACCACCCTGGGGATCGCGGAGTACACTCCGGGGGCGCGCGACGGCGGCCGCGAGTTCCGAAGCTACACGCTGGCGCAAGGGCTGAGCGCGCGGAGCGTGGGGGCACTGGCCGAGGATCGCGACGGCAACCTCTGGATCGGCACCTTCGGGTCGGGCGCGATGAAGGTGGCGCACAGCGGCTTCGTGACCTATGCCGAGGCGGACGGGCTCCCCTACGCGGTTTCGCTGATGGAGACGCGGCAGGGCGAGTTCTGCGCCGTCTCGCGCGGTGAATCGGGGATCACGATGGAGCGTTTCGATGGCCGGCGGTTCGAATCGATCCGGCCGGCGTGGCCGAAGGATCTGACCTACTTCGGATGGGGGCGCGGGCAAATCGCGGTGCAAGACGAGGATGCGGGGTGGTGGATTGCGACCGGTCAGGGACTTTGCCGCTTCCCCTCCGCGGCCCGCCTGGATCAACTGGCGGGCGCGCGGCCCCAAAAGATCTACACCAGGCGCGACGGGCTGGCGGGGGATAACATCTTCCGCGTGTTTGAGGATTCGCGGTGCGACATATGGATCGGGACCATCGGACTGGATTCGGCGGACGGGCTGGCGCGGTGGCGGCGGAAGACGGGCCGGATCGAAGCGTTCTCGCCGGCCGACGGCCTGCCGAAGAGTCCGGTGCCGACGGCGTTCGCGGAGGACGGCGCGGGGAATGTGTGGATCGGCCTGTTTCACGGCGGGCTGGCCCGCTACCGGCCGGGCGGAAGGTTCACGACGTTCACCTCCGCGGAGGGGATTCCGGGGCAGGTACGCACGCTCTATATGGATACCAGTGGAACCCTGTGGATCGGGACCACGCAGGGGCTGGTAGGCGCCAGCGACCTGACGGCGGAGCGGCCGCGCTTCACGACGTTTACGACGTCGCATGGATTATCGAGCGCCTACATCGGGGCCATGGCGGAAGACCGGTGGGGACGAATCTACGCGGCGACGGGCCGGGGGATCGACCGTTTCGAACCGCAGTCCGGCGGACCGGGACGAATCCGGCACTACACCACGGCGGACGGCGTAGTGCCGGGCGAGTTGGAACTGGCGCTCCGCGACCGGCAGGGTGGGTTGTGGTTCAGCTCGCCCTTGGGACTCTCGCAACTGGTTCCGTCGCAGGAGCGCACGCGGGCTCCGCCGCCGGTGCTGGTCACGGGCCTGAGCGCGGGCGGCGTCCCGCGCGCCATTTCGGATCTGGGCGAATCCAGCGTCGCAGGACTGAAGATTGCGCGGACGCCGATCCGGGTGGATTTCGTGGGACTGGATTATTCGCCGGGAGAGGCGCTGCACTACCAGTACATGCTGGAAAACGCGGACCGCGATTGGGGTCCGCCGACGGACCAGCGTACGGTGGTTTACGCCAGCCTGGCCGCCGGCAGCTACCGGTTCCTGGTGCGCGCGGTGGCGAGCGACGGAGCGGTGAGTCCGCGGCCGGCGGCCATTGCATTTACGATTCCCCCACCGGTGTGGCGCTCCTGGTGGTTTCTGGCGGCCTGCGGACTGGCGGGTCTGCTGCTTCTGTTGGCCCTTCACCGCTACCGGTTGGCGCAGGCGGTGGCGGTGGCGGACGTGCGGACGCGGATCGCTACCGACCTGCACGACGACATCGGGGCGAGCCTCTCGCAGATCGCGATTTTGAGCGAGGTCGCGCAGCGCACGGCGCTGTCGCCGGAGCCGGGCACACGGCTTCCGCTTACCGAGATCGCCACCATTTCGCGCGCCCTGGTGGATGCGATGAGCGACATCGTCTGGGCAATCAATCCGGATCACGACCGTTTGAGCAACCTGGTATACCGCATGCGGCGCTTCGCGACGGACGTTTTGGGGGGACAGGGAATCGCGCTGCAGTTCCGGTCGTCGGTGGCGGAGCACGATCTGAGGATCGGCGTGGATGTCCGGCGGCAAGTGTACCTGATCTTCAAGGAAGGGATTCACAATATCGCGCGGCATTCCGGCGCGAACCGCGTGGAAGCGGACCTGGATCGCGTGGAGGACCGCCTCACGCTGCGGCTCTCCGACAACGGCACGGGCTTCGATCCGGATGCGGAATACCAGGGACGCGGAGTGGCGAATATGCGGAGGCGCGCCGCCGCTTTGCGCGGGAAAGTGGAGTTCACTTCCGCGCCGGGCAAGGGAACGGTGCTCGGGATGACGGTTCCGCTAGAGAGGAAGACGATACTGGCAGCGGTGAGGGGGACGGCCGCGAGGGTTTCGGGTAAGCTGAGAGCTTGGCAAACAGGAGTTCACCGACGGTAGGGGAGCCGCCGCGACGGATCACGGTAGCGATCATCGAGGACGACCGGCTGATCCGCGAGGGACTGTGTACCCTGATTAACGGCACCAGGGGATACTGTTGCACCGCCGCGTATCGATCCATGGAAGAGGCGTTCGCGCGGCCGTGGAACGAGATTCCGTTGGTGGCGCTGGTGGACATCGGCCTGCCGGGAATGTCGGGCATACAGGGGCTGCCCATCCTGCGCGAGAAGTATCCGGACGTCGCGCTATTGATGCTGACGATCTACGATGACGACGAGCGGATCTTCGACGCGTTGTGCGCGGGGGCGTGCGGCTACCTGTTGAAGAAGACGCCGCCGGACAAGCTGCTGGAGGCGCTGGCGGAGGTGCTGGCGGGCGGCGCTCCGATGTCGCCAGAGATTGCGCGGCGGGTGCTGCGCCTGTTCCGGGAAATCCGGCCGCGGGAGGCCGCGGATGCGCGCCTGACACCGCACGAACTGCGGTTGCTGAAGCTGCTGGTGGAGGGGCACAACTACCAGAGCGCGGCCGCGGAACTGGGGGTCAGTTTCAGCACCATCAACTTTCACATGCAGAATATCTACGGAAAACTGCAAGTGCATTCGAAATCCGAAGCGGTGGCAAAGGCCCTGCGACAACGGCTGGTGCGGTAGTGCGAGATTCGGTGCTAGCGGCAACACGGTTCACTTAAGGGTGGCATCCCGACGCTTTCCGGATCGCCTATCTGCCCCTCCTGGGTCGCCAGCTATCGGCAACTCCGTGGCGACCGGGCAGGACCTATTCCCACAAGGCCGTATCTGGGGAACTTCAGGCCCTCTTGGTGGCTTTGAAGCAGGAAAAGTGATCAGGTAGTCATATGCTTCAATTCACCGCTTCCAAAACGGGCGAGTCGGCGGAGCTCCCTAAGGGAGAATCGTTTGAGATATCTTTGCCGGAGAACCCCGCGACGGGTTTCCGATGGAAAATCACGGCGACCGGGGAACCTGTCAGCACGATGACTGGGGAGGACTTCCGTCCGAGCACGGGTGTCGGAGGCCAGGGAATTCATTGCTGGCGATTTCGAACAATACAGGCCGGCGAAAGTGAAATCGGGATGGTCTTGCAGCGATCCTGGGGGGCACCCGCAGAGCCGGCGCAATCCTTTACTCTGCGGGTGGTTGTGCCGTCGTGACTACGCCGCTTTCAGAATACGAATCGTCCAGAAGTCATCTGCGAGGTCCGTCGTGGTCAGGTAAGTATAGGGGATTGTGAAGTAGCCTTTGATCCCCCAATCCTTTCCCCATGAATTGCGCACAGTGAAGCGCTGCGTCGCATCATCGTAGCCGACGGCTAGCACGGCGTGGCCTCCCTGAACTTTCTCTTTCGGGCCCGGCATGTTCAAGACGCCTGTTTTTGCTACCTCCTGGCTTTCGAACGCGTCATAAACGGTGAAGCCGAAGACGAACGGAAAACCGGAGGCAATGCAGCCTTTCAACTGGTTCAGGTTACTGGAATCGAGCCGCTGATACCCCACCGCCTCGCACTGCGTTGCGTCGGTGTAGCATTTTGGCATGGGCTTGTCAGCGAATTTATTGATGTCATAAGGCCACTCGGTTTCCGGGCAGACTCCGAGGGTCGCGACGGACTTCACGCCATCGCGAATTTGCGCCCCAGCGTCGGAATTGACGGTCCCCTCCATATCTCTCTCGTTGTAGTAGATGAAGAGCCGGGAGGGCCCGAATATGGTGACTCCTTGTTTCTTCTGCTCGAATTGAATAGCTCCGGATATGGCGTTGGCGGTGCAACTACCGAGCTGGCCCTGATTGTAAACCGGTGGACAACCGGACCGAAGATCCTTCTTCGGCGGCAGTTTGGCGAGTACCGGCTGCGGAGCCGAGTAGAGGTGGTCACGATGGTCGGGCAGGTCGGGAGCCCAACCGTACTTGCGATTGATCGGCATGTATCAAGTCCTCCTGGAACAGTGATAACCGGGATTCCAATTTTGGCACCCGGCTTGGGGCAAGTATACACTCATCCGCATCCCGTCGAGCCTCAGTGTTGCAGTTTTTCCCTCTGGGAGCCGCCTTCGTCCCCCGAAGGGTGCAGTTGTTGCCTACGGGAAAAATCGAGAA
>JADGNS010001078.1 GCA_017883355.1 Candidatus Solibacter sp. | reverse complement strand
CGGCCCTGGAGGCCGCACAGATCGTGGGCGGCAAGGTGGTTCGTTACCTGGTGGAACATTGGGCGGATTGCGAGTCGGCGATTCCGCACTGATCCGGCCAGGCGCGGCGGCCGTCCGCTATTTGTCTTGTTTGAAAGCCGCCGGATTCGGTGCGATGCTGGAACGTGACCTGTCGAAAGTGCAAGCTCCCGATGAAGGAGCTCAAAGGGCACATCTACCACCAGCAGCGGAAGTGGAAATGCCCGAAATGCGCCAAAGTCAGGATGCAGAAGCAACGGGACGCTCGCGTTACATAGCGATGGTACGAATTAACGCAGTCGCAGCCGGAGCGGGGTTGGCGTCCACTACGCACCCGGTTCTCCGTCACCACAACTCCGGCATTGATCGCGCTATGGGAATTGCACAAAATAGGGCATGGGGCTGAATCACGCGGTAGTGCTGGCGGCTTGCGCCGGGCTGGCGTGCGCACAATCGATCGACTGGGTAACCATCTCTCCGGCGGAAGCGGGGCTGGACCCGGCGAAACTCGAAGCGTGGCGAAGCAGCCTCGCGGCTCACCGGACCACCGGCCTCATCGTTATCCGGCGGGGGCGCATCGCGTTGGAATGGTACGCGCCTGAGTGGGACGCGAACCGGCCGCACGGCACGGCCTCGATGGCCAAAGCCCTGGTCGGCGGCATGTCGCTCGCGGTGGCGATGAGCGACGGGCGAATCTCACCGGACGATCTGGCGTCGAAATACATTACCGGTTGGAGCGCGGACCCGCTGAAATCGAAGATCACGATCCGGCAGCTTGCCACCCACACCTCGGGCGTCTCCGATGCGGAGCAGGACGAAATCCCTCACGATCGACTTCCCGGTTGGAAGGGTGATTTCTGGAAGCGCACTCCCGACCCGTTTTCGATTGCGGTGCGGCAGGCCCCGGTGCTGTTCGAGCCTGGAACGCAAAATGCGTACAGCAACCCCGGGATGGCGGCGCTCTCGTACGCGATCACCGCGGCCCTGAAGGGCGGGGACATTCGCACGATGCTGAAGGAACGGGTGCTCGACCCGCTCGGCGTGCCGGAGCGGGACTGGTCGATCGGATACGGCCGCGCGTACGAAGTGGACGGGCTGAAGTTGTACGCCAACTGGGGCGGCGCGAGTTTCACGGCACGCGCGGCGGCACGCATCGGTCAGTTGATGATGCTGCAGGGGCAGTGGAAGGGGCGCGAGTTGATCCGCCGCGAGGTAGTCCGGAACGTGCTGACCGATCAGGGGCTGCCGCGTCCGGGGCGCAGCGCGACCGATCCCGCGCCGGCATCGGGGCTGGCGTGGTACACCAACGCGGATGGTATCTGGCCGGCGGCGCCGCGCGACGCATTCGCGGGTGCAGGCGCCAGCCACCAGGTCATCGTCGCGGCGCCCAGCCTGGACCTGATCGTGGTGCGCAACGGGGATGCGCTGGGCGACACCGCGTCCGGGTTCTGGGGGCCTGTCTACGAGCTGGTGGTGAAGCCGTTGATGGAGGCGGTAACCGTGCGGGCTCCATACCCGCCGAGCCCCGCGGTTCGTGGCGCGGCGTTCGGGAAAGAGATCCGGCGCGGAGCGATCGACAGCGATAACTGGCCGTTGACGTGGGGCGACGACGATGCGCAGTACACGTCGTATGGCGATGGATATGGCTTCGAGCCCCACGTGGAGAAAAAGCTGGGGATGGGATTCGCACGGATCACCGGAGGCCCCGGCGATTATCGCGGTACGAATTTGCGCTCGGATGGCGAGCGGACGGGCGGCGGCGTGAACAGCCCGAAGGCCAGCGGGATCCTGATGGTGGATGGCGTCCTGTACCTGTGGGTGCGCAACGTGGCGAATGCGCAGTTGCTGTGGTCGCTTGATCGGGGCAAGACGTGGCAATGGGGATTCAAGATGGAGGCCGGGTTCGGATCTCCGGCCTTTCTCAATTTCGGCAGAAACTATGCGGGCGCGCGCGACGGCTTTGTTTACACCTACTCGCAGGATGGGCCATCGGCGTACGAAAGTGATAACGGTGTGGTGCTGGCGCGAGTCCCGAAGGACCGCATTCGCCAGCGCGGGGCCTGGGAGTTTTTCGAACGGCTCGACGCCGGCGGCCGGCCGGTGTGGACGGCGGACGTCTCGCACCGCGGCACGGTGTTTGACTATCCGGCGAACTGCCAGCGGGTCGACGCGGTGTACGACGCCGGAATCGGGCGGTATCTGATGGCCTTGGGATACGATCACGCCGGCGGATGGGGGCTCTTTGACGCGCCGGAGCCGTGGGGTCCGTGGACGACGGTTTTGCACCGTCAGTGGGACGTGGCGGACACGCACGGATATCGCCTGCCGGCCAAGTGGATTTCCGAAGACGGGCTGACGATGACGCTGGTGTTTTCCGGGGTCAAGCCGAACGACGCGTTCTGCACGAGAACGTTGACGCTGACAAAGTTGCGATAAGAGGAATAATCAGGATATGCGGATCAAGTTCATCTGTCTCGTGGTCCTCGTCCCGCACCTGCAATTTGCACGCGCGGAAGGCAGCGTGCCAACGTTCCAGCACACCGCCGGTCAGGGCGTCTACACTCTCGTTGGCCGAGATCCGGCACGGGGAGGCACCACCATCATCCCCACCGTGCTGGTTCCCGTCACGCTCTCCTTTGACGCGAAGAAGACCGCCGGCAAGCCCTTC
>JADGNS010000124.1 GCA_017883355.1 Candidatus Solibacter sp. | reverse complement strand
GCACGGTGGGAAACCCGGCCGCCTCCACGAATGCTCCGGAAATGAGGTCCGTGGATTGGTTCGGCTCCACCTCAATTGCGGCTTGGCCATCGTAGATCAGTACCCGCCCGCTGGGATACTTGACCAGCCGGCCATGCATCCGGATCCTGTGTCCCGCGGCCATCAACGCTTCATTGGTGAGCAAGTCGCGAAGCGAGCCAACCAGTGGCACCTCTGGCGGCGGATCTCCCTCCATCGCCAAATCGGCGGGTTGTGCCACCCATAAGTGTGTCTCGGCGCCCCCTTTGCCATCTTTGAATGGGGACTCCAGAATACCCCGCACCAACACGTGGGAATTGATCAGGTGGGCAGGAGAAGCATCGGAGTGAACGACAGTCGCTGAGACTTCCGTGGCGTCGCCCCCGAGCGTGAGGAGCAGGAGATCGCCCCTTTTCTCAGCCCGGCGTACGATCGCCCGCACCTCGACCCGGTCGGCGAAGCGTTGGGTGTTGCGCAGTTCCGCCATCGGCAGTGGGTGCGCTGCCGGGAGTCGGGACGACCCGATCACCTCGATCTCCGTTCGGCCGGGAATCAGAGTTGCGGTCATGGCCCCGCTGGAACTTCGCGATATCGCCACACCCACATCCACGATGTCGCCCGCACGGACCCCACAAGGATGACCATTCAACAGGATTCGAAGCGCTCCGGTCCCGTCCTCAACGAACAGCCGGTCCGACACGGAGTCGCAAAAGTTCACGGTGCCACGCAGGCGGGCAATCGAACCGTCCGGCAGCGCCTGCAGAGCGCCGATGGAATCGAAGTGGCGAAAAGCGCCGAGGTGCACGGCCCTTGCGCCAACATATACCAGCCCCACAACAGCGCACAGAAACACGGCTGCGAAAACACCAGGGCGCGGCAGGCGAAGATGCTTCCGCAGCGATACCACACCCGGCCGTTTTGCGCCAGTCATACTTAACTTATCGGCAACATAGTACGGTAGCTTTATGGGAAACCGTTGGATTTCTCGTGGCCACCATCGAATCTCGCGGACCGGCGATCGTCCGCTCCCGCCCCGTATTACTCCTTGACCGGAATGCCCGAGACGCCGGTGGCGCCCGCGCGGCTCGCACGGCGAACGAAGGAGCGATCGAAGGAAACAAAGACGGCGCCCGCCGGCCGGCTGCTCAAGTGCATCGCGTCGGCCAACTCAATTCCATGCGCCGTCAGCGCCAGCGCGGCCGCCATGGACGCCTTGTCCTCGGTGTGCACGTTCTTGAGGCCGAGCAACTTGGTGAATGCATCGCGGATCGCACTCTCGTCAAATCCGTACAGGCTCCGCAGGACCCAACCCGTCTCCAGCAACACTGTTTTCGCGATCCAGATTGGCCCGGCTGCAAACAGAGCTCGTGCGGCGGCGGCCTGTTGCGGGTCGTCCTGCGTCAGCAGCCGGACCACCACATTAGTATCGACCGCGGTCATGACGCCGCATCACCTCATGGCCAATAGCCGCACGCATCTGCGCCAGCGTCTTCGATTTGCCCTTGTGCCGCAGACAGCCGGCGACCTGGTCGAGGTCGGCCTCCGGGAAACCACAGGCGGGACGCAGCAGAATGCCCTCGCTCGTTTCTTCGACGGTGAACTCCGTGCCCGGACCCCACGCTCTGGAAGTTCGTATGGCCTTGGGCAGGACGATCTGGCCCTTGGTGGAGAGCCGGGTGGATTCCATCGGTAAGACTCCTGTAAGATTATTGCACAAAGCCCATCCTGCCCTCACCGCACCAGAACGAACCTGCCGTCCGCCTGCAAGTAATATGTCCGTCCGCGCCACAAGATCGTATTGCCGAAGAAGCCCGCCAGCCACATGACGAAGCTCAGCACATCCTGCACGGGAACCAGGAAGAAGAGGCGCGCCGTCAGCGGATCGCGCAGCACGTAACCCGCCGTAGCCCAACCGGCGGCGGCGCGCAGCAGGAGCGTCGCGGCAACGGCCGGCCACCACTCCGGCTTCGCTGCCCAGAGCAGCAGAGCCAACGGAAGCGGGTTGGTGAAAAGCTGTCCCACGTAGCCCGCCGGACGCGAGCGGCGCGTGCTCCGGTTCCAGCGCAGGCGGTGCCGCAGGTTGGCCGCCAGCCGCTGCGTACCGATGTGATGCTCAATCACGTAGGAGGAGAGGATCACGCCGTCGCCGCGCGCCGCCGCCAGGTTGCCCATCACGAAATCTTCGGCCAGGAAATCCTTCACCGCGTCGAACCCGCCGATCCCTGCCAGCGTGGCGCGCCGCGCCGCAATCGTGGGCCCGAGCGCGAACTTCATGCCGTCGAGCATGCGCGCCACCAGCACGCCGCCGATGAATTCCGTGTTCAATCCCACCGCCTCCAGCGTATTCCAGAAACTGCGTCCCGGAACCGCGCGGTACGGACACGTCGCCAGTCCCAGCGCCGCGTCCTGAAATTCGGCGCCGATCACCGCCAGCATATCCGGCGTCACACGTATATCGCTATCCGACATGACCAGCAGATCGTGCCGCGCCGCCGCCAGCATACGGTCCAGGCTGTAGACCTTGGCGTTGGGATACGGCGGCTCCCCGGTGACGATCAACCGCGAAGGCACGTTTGGGTAGCGCGCGCGCAGGCGCTCGGCCACGGCAATCGCCGGATCGCCGGGGTTGCGGACAGCAAAGAGAATTTCGAAATCCGGGTACTCCTGTTCGAAGAAAGTGCGCAGATTATCTTCCAGCCCCTCCTCGATTCCGGCCAGCGGTTTGAGGATGCTGATGGGCGCTCTCTCGCGCAGCGGCGCCGGGCGCACGGCGCGGTAACGCACGGCGGCGACAATGGTGAGGACGCAGTAGACCAGCGAACCCGTAACCACAAGGGTAAGCGGGGCTAGCAGAAGCCAGGGCAGCACTCCTACACTGTAACAAGCCCATGAAGAATATCATTGTCGGAACGGCGGGACACATCGATCACGGCAAAACGGCGCTGGTGAAGGCGCTGACGGGGATCGACGCCGACCGGTTAGAGGAAGAAAAACGCCGCGGCATCACCATCGATCTGGGGTTCGCGCACCTCGAACTGACGCCGGCTTTGCGCCTGGGATTTGTCGATGTCCCCGGCCACGAGCGCTTCATCAAGAACATGCTGGCCGGCGTGGGCGGCATCGATCTGCTGCTCTTCTGCATCGCCGCCGACGAATCCATCAAGCCGCAAACCCGCGAGCATTTCGACATCTGCCGCCTGCTCGGCATCCGCCGCGGCATTGTCGCGCTCACCAAGGCGGACCTGGTGGATGACGACATCCTCGGACTGGTGCGCCTCGAAGTGGAAGAGATGGTGGCCGGGTCGTTTCTGGAATCTGCGCCCATCGTGCCGGTGAGTTCGGTCACCGGCGCCGGGCTCGACGCTCTGCGCCGCGAGCTGGCGCGCGTGGCGGCCGGCGTCGGCGAGAAGAACGCGGCGGGATATTTCCGCCTGCCCATCGATCGCGTGTTTTCCGTGAAGGGCTTCGGCACCGTGGCCACCGGCACGCTGATTTCCGGATCGGTGGCCAAGGAGCAGGAAGTCGAAGTCTACCCGGCGGGGCGGCGCTTGCGCGTGCGCGGCGTGCAGGTGCACGGCAGCACGGCGGGCCGCGCGCTGGCCGGACAGCGCACCGCCGTCAACCTGGCGGACATCGAGCCGGCCGACCTGGCGCGCGGCGACGTGCTGAGCGAGCCCGGCCGGTTCCAGGCGGTGAAGCAGATCGATTGCCGCCTCCATCTGCTGCCCTCGGCGAAACCCCTGAAGCATCGCGCGCCGGTGCACTTTCATTCCGGGACGGCGGAGATCGAGGCCGAGGCGCGCCTCTTGGAGGGCACCGCGGCCATGCGTCCCGGCACTTCCGCATACGTGCGCCTCGTCTTGCGGCAGCCGGCGCTCCTGTTGCCCGGCGATGGCTTCATCATCCGCATGTTCTCGCCGGTGGTAACCATCGGGGGCGGCCTCGTGGTGGACACTGTAGTGGACGCCGGCGCCCGGCGCTATCGCAAAGGTGACAATGTGAAGGCGCGCCTGGATACCCTGTCCTCCGGTGACGCCGCCGCGCGCATCGCGCTCCTGGTGCGCGAAGCCCCGTTCGGCATAGGCATGGCGGATTTGGTGGCGCGCACCGGAATGGCCGAACGCGAGATCGCCGCGGCCGCGGCCCAGGCGCCACTGGAGGCCATCGCGCAGCCGCAGCCCTGGTATGTGGACCGCGCCTGGATGCAGGCGGAACGCGAGCGCATCGTCCGCACGGTGCGCGAGTTTCACCGGCAGACGCCGCTACTGCCCGGCATGGCGCGCCAGGAACTGCGCGGCGGAGCGCCCGTCTTCGTGTGGGACGCGCTGCTCGCGGAGGCCAAAGACCTCGTCGCCGAGGGTGAACTGGTACGCTCGCGCGGGCACAAACTGGTACTCAAGGAAGACGAGGAGGAGGCGCGAGCCAAAATCGAGCGGGCCTTCGAGGCGGCGGGACTCGCCGTGCCTGCGATGGCGGAGGTGCTCGCCAAATCCGGCGTGGAAGCGGCGCGCGCGCGTTCGCTGCTACAGATTCTGCTGCGCGAGAAACGCCTGGTGCGCATCTCTACCGACCTGGTATTTCACCAGACGGCGATCGGCCAGTTGCGCGAGTTGCTCGCCCGCCACAAGGGCGAGCGCTTTCGCGTGCCCGAGTTCAAGGAGTGGACCGGAATCTCGCGCAAGTACGCCATCCCGCTTCTGGAATTCCTCGATCGCGAACGCATCACCCGCCGCGAGGCGGACGAGCGGGTAGTGCTCTGAGTGAAGCGTGGGAACAAGAAATTAATGGCCACGGATGCGTTCATCCGTGGCCATTAAGCCGCTTCCCAACGTGCCTTGCTTACTTAAGGGTCAGGGCGATGGACAGGCGCGTACCTCCTAAGCTGGTCCCGATGCTGATATTGTTCGTCGCATCCGGAACAATCGCATTAGCTTGGTTTAGGGTGAAGGAGCCATTGTTGGACACCGTGGCCACGCCCACCGCAGGTGGCGTGCCGATGGTGTTGCCGAGGTAGATGGTCACGCTTTCACCCGCGACGCGGGCATTCGTGCTGCCATCGATGCGCCAGGTGCCCGTGGCGGCGGTGAACTGCGCCCGCGAGATGGCGATGGTTTCCGTGACTTGCACGGTCACCGCGGCCACATTGGATACGCCCGCGGCATTCGAAACGCGGTAGGTGAATGTCACCGTTCCCGCGAATCCAGCCGGCGGCGTGTAGATAATGGAGCCGCCACTGACCACCGCCGTGCCCACGGCCGGCGCTGCCACCACCGTCACCGTAGCCGGGGTGGTTGCCGTGTCGTTGGCGAGCACGTTAATCGTGACCGGGGTCGCCACGTTGGTGGATGCCGAATCGCTAACCGCCACCGGCGCGGTGGGAGCTGCACTCACGGTTACCGTGACGGTCGCCGCGTTGGAAACTCCACCGAAGATATCCTTCACCGTGTACGTGAAGGTTGTGCTGGCCGCACCCGTGAAGGTAATCGCTCCAGTGGTCGGGTTCACGGTTGCTGTGCCGCTCCCCGGCTGCGTCACAAGAGTCACGCTTGCCGGGTTGATCGGGCTGTCCGAATCGGTGTCGTTGGCCAGGACGTTGATGGTGACCGGCGACCCGGCAATGGCGCTTGCGCTGTCGTTATTGGCCGTGGGCGGGAGGTTGGTGACCACCACCGTAACCACCGCCGCGTTCGATATGCCTCCCAGGTTATCGCTCACCCGATACGTGAAGGTGTTCGTCCCGGCGAAGAGTCCGGCCGATGTGTAGGTGATCGTGCCATTGAGGTTGTTGACCACGGTTCCGTTGGCCGGCTGCGTCAGCACCACTACCGTGGCCGGAGCGATGGTTCCGTCCGGATCGGTGTCGTTCGCCGCGACATTGATGATGACCGGCTTGCCGGTCGTGGTGGCGGCGGTATCGGGATTGGCCGTCGGCAACTGGTTGTCGATAGACACCAGCACCGTGGCAATGTTTGAGATGGCGCCGAGGTTGTCCCTCACCGTGTAGGTAAACGTGTCGGACAGGATCACTCCGGCCGAAGGCGTATACAGAATGGCCCCGGTCGCGACGTTCACTACCGCGGTACCGGTGGCCGGCGGCGACACGATGGTTACGCTGGCAGGGTTGAGCGTGCCGTCGCTATCGGTATCGTTGGCCAGTACCGGTATGCTGACGGGCGTGGCGGCCGAGGTGGTCGGGAAGTCATTGCGCGCCGTTGGAGGGGCGTTGACGGCAACCGTCACCGTCGCATTATTGGAGACCTGGCCCGCATCGTCCTTCACGTTGTAAATGAAAGTGGCGTTGCCGGTGGCGCCGACGTTGGCCGCGAAGGTGACGGCGCCCGTGGCGTTGGCGATAGCTGTTCCGTTCGCCGGCTGGGTGACGATCGTGACGCTGGCCGGGTTGATGGTGCGGCCCGGCGCGGCCGTATCGTTGGCGAGCACGTTGATAGCTGCGGCGATTCCGGCGGTGGCCGATGCCGAATCGTTTACAGCCGTGGGCGCGGGCGCAATCGCCAGGGCCGTCACCGTGATGGTGACCGTGGCCGTATTCGAAACGGCGCTCGGGCTCCCGCTATCGCGCACGGTGTAGTCGAAGGTGTCCGTGCCGGCGAAACTCGCGACGGAGGTATAGGTGACGCCACCGGCGCCATTCGGCACGGCGGTTCCGTGAGCGGGCGCGCTTACGATGGCGACGCTCGTGGGGTTGAGGCTTCCGTCGAGGTCGAAATCGTTACCCAGCAGGCTGAGCAGCGTCGCCGTCCCCTGTACCGCGGTAGCCGTATCGTCATTCGCGATGGGCGATATGTTGACGATCACAGGGCACGTGGAGACCAGCGGCGGCGTAGGCAGAATGGCAAAGGATGCCGGGTCTACCGGCGGCCACGCCAGCACCGTTGCGTTGCCGTTGAAATTGCCGAGCGTGCCGTCGACGTACGAAAGCATGCGGTTCTGCACGTTGGTTAGCGAGGTCGCGGTGTACAGCGGGTCGAAGTAAGTCCCCCCCGGAAACGTGATCTGGGTGCGCGGATCGATGCCTTCAAACGGGAACGGATCGAGAGGCTGCGGCGTGGACTCGCACGCGCCCTGGCACCCGCCGGGGCTCAGCCGCCGGTCGAGGTTCCACGGAATTCCCGAAAAGCTGTAGGGCGTCGAAACCAGGTCGATGTTGATCTCGAAAAAATTGGGGATATCGATGCCGCCCAGGCCGATGCCGAACGGAAACAGGTATTGTCCGTTGGTTGCATCTTGCCCCTGGAGGTCCACCGTGAACAGGGACGGTGAAGCCAATAGCGTGTCGGCATATTTTCGTCCGGTGCGCGCCTGGATCTCGTGGGGCATCGGGCTGAGGATGGCGAACTGTTCCGCAATGGTGCCGTTCAGCGGGCATGGGTTCTGCGCCAGGAAGCGCGTGTCGGCGCGCAGATGCGCGCAGGGGTCGAGTTTGCCCTTCGTGTTCACCGTGAGGTCGACATCGTGGCGGATGCGGAAGATCGAGTTGACTCCGCCGGCCGGCAGTCCCTGGCTGGTGCAGGTCCCCACGCCCGCGGCGATATCGCAGCCCACCGTGGTGGCGAGTGGGAATTCATGCGCCGCGTTGTTCTTCGGGTCGCGGTGCAGCGACCAGATCATCACATCCGCCGGAGCGTTGGTGGCGTAGCCGATGAACAGGCTCCGGGCCCGCTTGTTCTGCATCCCGGGCGCATCGATGAACACCTCATCCAGAAACATGTAATCGGGCTGGCCGGTGATCGGCTTAGTGGTTAGCGAGCGCGACACCTTGAAAGTGTGGGAGGCGAGGAACCGGACGCCGTTGATGGTTTCGAAATTGCCTTCCGCCGTAATGTGGTCGCCCGGCATCACGGGCGCGAAGCGTCGCGAATCGTCCACCGGTTGGCCATTGCTGATGGTGCGGTTGGTGGTGGGGCAGAGAATGTCCCCGGTGCCGTCGAAGGCTGCCTGGGCCGTCCGCGGTCCGCCGCCGACGATGCCGTGCCCGTCGGTGAACGTGCGCGCCTTGGTGCTCGGCAGGCAAAGCGGATAACCGCTGGTGAATACGTGCGTGTAGTTGTCGGGATCCAGGGTGAAGCGCGCGTCGGGGCTGCAATTCGGCCCGCCGGAGCAGCCCAGACCCTGCTGGACCGTGTGCCGGCCGGTCGGGTCGTTCATGCGAATCATGACACCGGTGGTCGTGCTTCCGGGCGCGCCAGCCACGCGGAGGTAGCCATCCGTGTAGTTGATATAGGTCACGATTCCGGTGACGCTCTCGCGCCCTTTCTCGATGAAGATATCGCCGGCGATGACATTGCCGTTGCTGGTGCGGTTAGCGGCGATGGTGGCGAATCCGCCGGACGTCCGGCTGTTGCAGTTATCCGATTTCGCCAGCCCGCTCTCCCCGACGGCTGCGCAGCCCGGCGGCGCGTCGGTGAAGAGTTTCACCAGGGTGAGCCGGTTTGCCGGAAGGTCGATCAGCAGATTGCGTGGAATAATGACGGTTTGGCCGCCCACCACGATGGTTCCGCCGGACCAGGGGTCGGAAATGTTGTTCACCGCCAGCCGTTCGATCTCCCCGCTGATAGGGGCCTGCGTGGCGGCAGCGTGTACAGTACTCGCGGCGAATGCCGCCATGCCCAATGCAATGAGGGCTGAGGTAACTTGCCTTCGGGAATCGGTGTTACAAGTGTGTTTGACGTTTGAGGTAGTCACTTTTTTGTCTCCGAGTGAGCGTCCAAGGCCGCGCGAGTTGCGGCGCGGAGGTAACTCTGAGTGAATGATAAAGTGTTAGGGAAAATGGAGAGATCGTAATTACCCCAAGTGGACACGGGGGAAAACACGGTCTCGGGCCTTAGAGCTGGCTATCTAAAGATACGAGTGATCTAAAGATACTGTGATACAGGAAAGACTTAATGGCCACGGATGAACGCGGATAAACACGGATAAGCAAAACGGCTTTGTGTGATCCGTGTTTATCCGCGTTCATCCGTGGCCATTAAATTCTTGGTTTC
>JADGNS010001077.1 GCA_017883355.1 Candidatus Solibacter sp. | reverse complement strand
GCCTCGGTTGGAAGGTTGGCGGACATAGGATCCCGCTATTCATATCGGCCCTGTGCAGGGACTCTTGAAAGGAGTCGGGTTCGCGTACTGGAACTAGTACCATTGGCGGGCGGAGTGGTTCCTTCTAAGCTGATCCCATTAGGTGAATATGGCGATTCTCTTAGTCTTTCTGGCCCTTCAGTTCGCCGATCTCGGCACGACGCTGGTGTTTCTACAGCGCGGCGTGGGCGAAGCCAACCCGCTGGTGGCGGCGTTGATCCGTGTCTCCGGCCAACCCGCGCTGGCCGTGCTGCTTGTCAAAGCGGCCGGTTGCCTCATGGCGGCGTATGCCTGGAGAAGCCGGCGAACCCGCCTGCTGCGGCACATCAACGTCTTCTTCGCCCTGTGCGTGGCCTGGAATCTGCTGGTCATCGCCAGCGTCTGAGCCAGGCGCACCCCAAGAGACATTGGCCCAAAAGAGTGTTTTGTCCGTGTTCATCCGTGGCCCATTTGCTTCGGCGCGAGAGCGCGCCCACTCACTTCGGCAGGAAGTTGAAATCGGAAATCGCGATCTCGTCGTTCCCCTGGACGAGAAATCCGAACTTGCCCTGGGTCAAATCGCGGCCCGGCTCGCCAAAAGTATCGAGCACTTTCCACTCGTCGCCCACGCGCACCTTCTGCACCAGGCGATCCGGCGTGACCTCGATCTGAATGGTGAACGCCTTCTGATTTGCGAGATTGTGCGGCGCCTTGACTCGCTCGGCCCGCTTGCCGTTTACGATCGCCCCGGCCGCGAAATTCTTCCGATCCATCTCGAAGAGCAGGTAGTTCTTGGAATCGAGATACTGGAGGCACCAGCGGATCTGGCCTGCCCGGAATACGCCGCCGCCTTTGAGCAGTTGTATCGTGAAGGTGAAGACGCCCTTGGGCGGCATCTTATAGGGCACGAATCCGCCCCCTTTGTGAACCCAACTGTCGCCGTCCTTCTTCCAGCTCTGCGCGTCCTCGAACTCCGCCATCCCGCTGGCCACTACGGGTGGGGGCGCGGCCGGCCGCTCCCGAGCCAGGGTGAAGTCCACGCCCCGGTTTTCGCCGGCGGCCAGTTGGCCGCGTGTTGTGGATTCGGTGAATCCGGTGCGCTCGCCGAAAATACATAGCTCCCGGGGGGCAACTCGATCTGGTTTCCACGGGCTTCGTGCGACTCCGTTTCCTCGCCGCGGCGGTAAGTAATGGTTGCCGATGCAGGGTTGCGTGTGAGCCGGATGGCGCCGTTGGCAGCAGCCAACACTACGTCCGCGCCCGCCAGGACTACAGCCTGGCCCGCATGGATGGATCGCTGCAGTCGCTTCGGCAGGTACTGTTCGCGCCGCAGTTCGATCGTGTGGTCGCCGGGAGGGATGGCGCTGAGGCTGAACGATCCGTCCGGCCCCACCGTACCGGCGCTCTTCTGATTGACTAAAACTTCCGTGCCGGCCATCGCGCCGTGGATTTGCAGCGAGCCGAATTGCGGCTGCGGTTTCAGGTCGAACTGCAGGCGCACTTCCGCACCTTTCTTCACCTCGACGGTTTGCGCGGGCTCGTCCTGAAAGCCGCTCTTGGCTACCCGCACCGCGATCTTTCCGAGGGTCTGGACGCGCAACTGGCCGCGCTTGGTACGCGAGCGGTACTCCTTGTCGTTCAGAAACACGCGTACGTCGTCCTGGCCGGCCGAGACAATCAGCGTGCCCGCATTGACGTCCGTCTTCAGGAACGCGGTCAGCATGGGCGCGGCACCGAAGGTTTCGCTCATGTTGCGCTGGTCCGGGCCTTGGCTCATTACGATTTCATTCACACCCGGCTGAAAACCCGTAAGGAGCGTCCCGGCCGGACCGGCATCGCTTTGCGGCTGGCCGTTGACTGCGAGCTTCCAGGGGCCCGCGTTGGTCATGAGCCGCGCCTGCCTTCCGAAGCTCGCCACCAGCACCGCGATCATGTTCCGCGCATTGACGGGGCCGGACACGGCGGGCAGGCGCGCATCCGCGATCTCAAATGAGAACGAGGCGTCCCCGTTCTTCCCGACGACTTTCACGGTGTGCGTGCCCGGAGCCACCTTATCGAGTACCAACTGACCTTCCTGCAGATCGACCGGCGACCGGTCATCCACCACGACCTTGCCCTGGTCGAGATCCGTCAGCAGGCGAACCGATTGTGCCTGCGGCGGAAGGGCCAGGCTGACCGCGGCCGGCTGCCGGGCCGTTACGGTGACGGCGCTCGTCACGGGCTCGAAGCCGTCCAGAGACGCGGAGACCTGGTAAGTGCCCGGCGTCAGCGCCAGCTTGCAGTTGGAAGTGCAGGTAGTCTCGTGGCTGCCGCCGGCCGCGGACTGTTCCGCGGCAACCCTCACGGACGCGCCCGGAGGAACCGTCGCAATGTCGACTTGCACGGGCGCCGGGATGCGCGCCGCGTGATTCGTGCTGCCCTTACGAGTTCGGAGCATCACCAGGACAATGAGTGCCAGGACAACCAGCAGACCAGCGATTGGCCCGATCACCACTGCGCGTTTCCAATTGAGCGTGGGGCGCGGCGGCGGTGGGGGAGCCGTGGGGCGCGGCGGCGGGGGAGCCGCGGGCCGCGGGGACGGCGGGGGAGCCGTGGGCGGCGGGGGAGCCTTGGGCGGCGGGGGCGGATACTCAGGCGTCACAGCGAATGCGGGCGGAGGCTGTGCCGGCGGAGCGG
>JADGNS010001076.1 GCA_017883355.1 Candidatus Solibacter sp. | reverse complement strand
GATCCGGCTCGCGACAACCGCTTTCTGCTTGGCCTGGGCCTGGAAGACTTCAGCGTCAGCGCGCCGTTGATCCCCGGGCTCAAGCGGGCCATCTCGCGCTGGAGCGTGGCGGAAGCCGAGGATGTGGCCAAGCTGGCGCTGGCCATGGACTCGAGCCAGTCCACGAGGCGCTTTCTCCTCGGAGGTCGCAGGTCAATTTGAATTCCCGGCAGGCACCACCGCCGCTACATGCCCAGCAGGCGCCGCAGGGGCTCTACTTGACCTAAAAGCCCTTGCCGGTCGGCCACCTTCTTGCCGTAAGAATGTCAGCGTAGCGGGCCAGGACGAGGAGCTTGCCACGCCCTATTACTTGATAAAGCACTCTGAAAGTCCTATACTTCAATCTGCTTGATCGCAGTATTTCCACCCGGAACGTTTTCGAGGAGTGCTCGGCGGCGGCGCGGCCCGGAAAAGCTGTTCACGCCACGGCAGGGTCAAATTACGGCAACTGGGACCGGAACATCTCCCGGTCCATGCAGTTTACACGGTAACTTCTGACTGGAGAAATGCTACCAATGTCTGACACACGACGCACTTTCATAAACTCGGTCGGGGCAGTCGCAGCCGGCCTGAGCGGGGCGGCGGCGCTGTCCGCTCAAGCATCGCCGCAGATAGGCGGAGCGCAACAGCCCAACGCGCCCAATGTGCCCAACCCCCTGCAGCCGGCGTCGGAAATTCAAGTTCCGAAGATGAAGTTCGGAAACGTGGAGGTCAGCCGTCTAGTCTGTGGCTGCAACCCTCTCTATGGATTTGCCCACTTTAACCAAGCCCTTGCTGCGTGTATGCGGGAATATTATACCCAGGAGAAGGTCTGCGAGATACTGCATCAGTGCAACCGGTTCGGGATCAACACGCTTAACTACTACCCGGGCGCCGCTCGCGGTGTCGCGGATTATGAGCGCTTTACTGCCGAAGGCGGAAAGATGCATATCATCAGTCAGGGGACGTTGACCACGGCTGAATCCGTGGCGATCGTAAAGAGACTGAAGCCGCTGGCCATCTACTACCACGGCGAGCTCGCCGACCGCGCGTTTCAGAACGGCACGATGGACGCCGTGAAGGAATGGTGCAAAGAGATGAGGGGTATGGGAGTGATGGTTGGAGTCGGGACTCACCAGCCCGAGGTCATTGCCGAAGTCGAGTCGCAGAACTGGGATGTCGATTTCTACGCCGGCTGCGTGTATAAGCGCACGCGAACCGACGAGGAGTGGAGGAAGGTTTTGGGTGGCGAGCAGATGGAAATGCAGCGCGAATGCTACATCCAGAGCGATCCTCCGCGCATGTACAAAGTGATGCGGGCCGCGAAGAAACCGTGCTTTGCGTTCAAGATCATGGGCGCCGGGCGCGTCACCAATGCCGAACAGGCGTTCCGGCTGGCATATGAAAGCATCAAGCCGAATGATGGGGTATTCATAGGGTTATTCCCGCGGGCGAAAGACGAAGTCCGGGAAAATTGCGAACGCACCCACAGGCTCCTGGCCAGCCACTCTTGAAAACCTGAGCGGCGCGCCAACTCCCCAGCGCCCCGCGCAGTGAGAACCGCCACAAGACGTCTTTGACATTGTGGAATCGGAAGGTCGAAGTGTGAGAAGGCGCGAGTTTTGTGTCATGGGAGTGTCGGCTGCGGTCGCCGGGACCGCGATTTCGTGCGGCGACAGTAGGGGCCGTGGGAGTTGGCGATTCTTCACGGAGCGCGAAGCGCTGGTTGTGGAGGCCACCTGTGCGCAGCTCATTCCTACGGACCGCGATCCCGGCGCGAGGGAAGCCGGGGTCGTACACTACATCGATATTCAACTGGCAAAACGGTTCCGAAAACACCAGGCGGCCTACCGGAAGGGGATTGCCACCCTGGATGCCGGCAGCCGCTCGAAATTCGGCAAGGGGTTCGTCGAACTGACGGCGGATCAGCAGGTGGAAGCGCTAAACGCCCTCGAGGAGAACTCGGGCGCGTTCTTCGACGTGCTCCTGGCGCACACACGGCAAGGCTTCTATGGCGACCCGCGCCACGGCGGCAATCGCGACATGGCGAGTTGGAAGATGCTTAACCTGCCCTTTCCGCCGGTGCGTGGCCGCCAGAGCTATGAGGAGCCCAAGGCGGGTTAGCAAATGGCTCAGACACGCGTGAACGCTGTAATTATCGGCGCCGGCGCCGGCGGAGGCGTCGTCGCCAAAGAGCTCGCGACGGCTGGGTTGAGCGTAGTCGTGCTGGAGCGCGGCAAATGGTACTCCGCCGCGGACTTGCCATCGCGAAACGTGTAGTAGAAATCCATGGCGGCGTCATCACGGCGCAAAGCCTGCCAGGAACTGGCACCGAGTTCGTCGTGGAACTACCCGTTCAGCGACCAGGTAATGAGTCGGCAAGGGTTTACTGACGGTTCAATACGGAGCGTTCCGATGCAACTGGCCTTGAATCCTTCTTTCTGGAGACTGGCCCCGGAGAAGCGTGGGTCCTTCTCGGAAACTCGGTGGAGCTCAGTTTTGGAGTTCGTCAGGCGAATGTACCTCGGCCGCAGTGCCGGCGCCATTTGTTGGCCGGTTCGCGGGGCGGGGATACCGGCTGTCCGAGCCCACCTGGAACTCGCCAGCCAAATTGCGCCTCCGCTCTGACCGCTCGCAGTGAGTCCCTGCCCGGCCAGTTCACGCTGCCCGACGTTC
>JADGNS010001075.1 GCA_017883355.1 Candidatus Solibacter sp. | reverse complement strand
CACCGCGGATCTGAACGCCGGCAAGCACGCTTTCGAGTTGCCGCACCGCGACTTTGTCACCCTGAACCTTGACTTCAAGCAGCAGGGCGTCGGCGGCGACAACAGTTGGGGCGCCTGGCCGCACGAAGAATTCCTCATCCCCTGCCAGGAATACACTTACAGCTTTCGCCTGCGGCCGTTTGCCGCCGGGCAAGACCTTGCCAAGCTGGCAAGGTGAGTGTCTGCTCGGCGCATCTAAGCGGTACCACCAGAGCGAGCACTGACTTCCTGACCCAGAACGGCCAAGCAGTGGGGCGGGCGTCTCGCCTGCCACCGGAGCGTCTCGCTCTCGAACGTTCCGCCGCGGGCGAGACGCCCGGAGCGGCAGGCGAGACGCCCGCCCCACTACTTGGTCGTGCGATTCAAGGTCGCAAAGCGCGTCAAATGTTGGGGGATACTCTCGTTCTCTTCTGCATGGATACCGCTCAAGCCGCGGCGGCTGTGGGCGGGAAATGGCGCTTGCGCGGGTCGGTGGCGGCGATGACGGCGCTGACGGACTTCTGGTTGAAGCCCTTGAAGCCACCGTGGCGTTGGAGGTTCTCCAAGTGGCTGCCAAGCGCGCCTTCGCAGATGAATTGCTCAGCCTGTTCGCGCGTAATAAGACCGTCGGCCAGCAGGCGCTCGGCGCGCTCGCGGCGGACGGGCCAGCGCTCGCCTTCGGTGAAGGCCTGGCGCAGGAACGGGAAATCGGAGAACGGGCTCATTGTGTTCACGCCGGACTCTCTGAACTGGGCGCGCAGGAAATCGAAGTCAAACCGCGCCTCCAAATGATGCATGCCCGCTTCCAGGAGACTCTCGCCATGCAATCCGACCCACAGGCCCACCGTGCCCAGGCGCGGGGAGGGCGGCAGCTTGTGCGTCGAGAAATCCAGCTCCGTCTCCTCCGGCATCAAATCCACGTCCGCAAAGACCACAATGCCCGCGACGGGCTGCTCGGAGATTTGCGCGCCCCAGCCGGCCTCAGCCCCGGCGTAGTAGCGCTCACGCTTAGCAAATCCCAGCTTCAACAGGAACTCCACGAAGTCCACGAAATGCTCGCGCGAGCAGCGGAAGGTGTGATGGTCGTGATTGCCCCAGCCCAGGCCGAGCTGATCCTGGCGGTGCTTCTGCATCCGCGCGGCGCGGTTACGGCTCTGCCAATAGGCGCGCTCGGCCTCGAAGAACAACTGGCAGGCAAGGTCGGGGCCTACCAGGCGCAGGACGCGGTCGAGGGTTTGGTGAGCTGCTCGGATGCCTTCGGCGTCGCTGGAAAACGAACGCCGGCGCGTCCCCCACAGTTCCCGGGCCTTGATTATGTTCACCAGCTCGTCGCGCTGGAGCGGGGCGGTCTCAAACCCTCGGTAGGCCCGGCGCTCCACCGCTTCCAGTCGTGACCCGTCTTCTTCCGCTACTGTGATGCGGCGATAGCGTGAGAAGGGTTCGCCTTCCGGCTCGCCCGGAAGGCCGTGGCGAGCCATGAAATCCGCCACTGATTCCGGCCGCAAGGCCAGGGCGGAAGGGCTTTGCCTGGTGCCCGGGCGCAGGATTACTCGTGGCAGCGTGGTGCGAGGACATTCATACACCGTCTCGCCTTTAAACGTTTCGGCTTGCGGATTGGGCACGAAGCCCGACCCGCGCAGAGCTTGCTCCTCCTCCGGAGCAAGCACGAGGTGATCGACCCATTCAAAGAGGTCCGTGGCCGTCTCCTCTAGCATTCTGCCGGCCAATTTGCGGCCGAAGGTATTCCGCTCCAGGAACCGGGCAATGCGCTCGCGCAGGAACTGCTCGGCGTCGTTGGCCACCGGCCAGTCGAAGTCCTGGCCGATCTGGGGGCTGAGGGCCACCTGCGCCGCCGGTCGCAGGGCCTCTATCTTGCGCCGTGTTCTGGTTGAGCCGTCCATATCTGACCTTTCGCTCAAGATAACTCAAAAGCGGTATGAATCAACGGCTGGGCCTGTCCAGCGGACTTGGCGCTTACTTCCTCCCGCCGGCCATTGATTTGTCGACGCGCGGATTGAGGAATTCGGTGTTCCCGGCAAAGGCGCGCGTGCCCATTTCCTTCAAAGCCGAGTCCGGCATCTTGTGGAGCTTCTCGTAAAACGGATGATGCGATTCCTTGTAGGGATTGTTGTGCTTCGTGTTGTAGCAGCAGATGAAGGACCAGCGGGGGTGGGGCGACTTATTCTGATCGGAGCGGTGCAGCGTGTTGCTGTGGAAGAACAGCACGCCGCCCGGTTCCATTTCGACATAGACCAGGTCCATGATCTTCATGGCGTTCTCGACGCGCTCAGGGTCGGCGCCCGTCTGGTCGCCGAACTTGCCATGCTCGACGCGGCCCAGCTTGTGCGAGCCGCGCAGCACTTGCAGGCAGCCGTTCGCGCGCGTGTTGGGGTCAACCGCGATGAAGGCCGACGCCATGTCGGGAAACAGGCACCCGTTCATATACCAATAGCCGTAGTCCTGGTGCCAAGCCCAGGCGCCGCCGGTGAACGGCTCCTTGATGCTCATCTTCGAGTGGTAGTGATAGACCTCGTCGCCGAGCAACTGCTCCATGGCATCGACGATGCGATGGCCCCTCGCCACCGCGCCGTATAGATCATCGCCCGCCTTGTTCCAAAGAGCGAGCTTGGTGGCGGCCCCTTTGCCGTCGTCCACCAGATAGGCATGGTCCTTGATCG
>JADGNS010001074.1 GCA_017883355.1 Candidatus Solibacter sp. | reverse complement strand
TGCGCCGGACCACCCTGTATCGAACCATGGTCGATGTTGCCCTGCGCTTCCTGATCGAGGAGGTCGGACAGGTGGAAGGCGTGTACCCGACGGAGGGGCGTCTGGCCGAGAATTTCCTCCTCAAGCGCACCGCCAGCCACGGCATCGAACTGCTCGGCATCCTCGCCTTCCAAGCTTCGCCCATCTGGGTGCTGGCCGCGCTTGCGGACGCCACGGGAGGCGGCCGCAAGCTGATCCTGGAAATCGCCGAAGCCCTCAAGGAAGAGGGCCTGCTCCCGCGCGACGCCCGCTTCGAAACCATGGAGCAGGTGTTGCACGGGCTGGAAACAACCAGCGGCCACATGGCCACCACCCTGAACATGCCTCCCGTGGACATCGCCGGCCTGCGCCGCGAATGGGAGCAGCTCAAGCGGGAACTGGCGGCCATCCCGCCGAAGAAGGTCCCGGCGCTGGAGCGCATCGAGGGCGTTTGGGAAGACCTGCAGACCACCGCGAAGCAGCAGGGCAGATCGGTCTTCGGGATGTCGTCGCTGTTGGCCGTCTCCACCGTGGCCCACGTCCCCGCCAACGTCCTTTGGCTGTCGCGCGCCGCCCGTTCCGCGATGCGCCGCACCGGGCGCGTGCTCGGCGATGCCGTGCTGGACCACTACAGCGCCGCGCTCCTGGAAATCGCCCGCACCGGCTTCTTCGAATACTGGTCGCGGGAATTCCGCCCCTACCTGCGCGGCGCCGCCGAGCAGTTCGCCCCCGCCCACGAATCGCTCACCGAGCGGCTATTGAAAAGAAGCTCGTAGAGCGCGTGTCAAGGAATATCCCACCGACAAGGTCTTCTCTGCGCTTTCCTCTGCGTTCTCTGCGTCTCTGCGTTGAAGGGGCTACGCCCGCGCGATCACCTCGAAGTTACTGCCCCGCCGCGCCAGCGCCGGCGCCCGCAGAATCCAGTCGTCCAACTTGCGCGCCAGGCGGTAGCCCGCGCCCCATCCTGGAAACAGCCCCGCCAGCGGCGACGACCCGAAGTCGTACATCGCCACCCGCGTCTCCCAACCCGCCTCCCGGAACAGCGCCGCCGTCGCCTCCGCCTCCAGTTCGCGCTCGTCTTCCGTCTGGTAGCGCTTCATCAGCTTGGGAATCAGCAGCCGCCCGATAGCGCCCGAGAGCCGCCGCCGGCTCGGGTCAAGCGAATAGAACACACCTCCGGGCACGAGTTGTTGCCTCAGGCGGTGGGGCAGGGAAGCCAGTTCGGCGTCCGGCAGGTGATGCAGGAAGAAGATCGCTATCGCCACGTCGAAGCGCCCCTCGGCCCCGGTGCCCTGCTCGAAGCGTGCGTTGCGGATGCCCAGCGCCGCCGCGTCGGCGCGCGCCTGGCGGACGGCCGCCGGCGAGAGATCGATCCCCGTCACTTCGCCCACATGCGGCGCCAGCAGCAGTTCGGTATCGCCGATCCCACACCCCAGACTGAGCACCCGCGACCCCTTGCCCGCACCCGTCACCGCCAGGATGTGCCGCACCATGTGAGCGCGCAGCGCGCGCACCGCCGGCCGCGCGAAATGGCCCTGCGCGAAACCGGAGTACAACTTTTCGTGGTATTCCAGTTCGCGCTTTTGCGCATCGTGCCGCGCGTCGTTCACGCCGGCTTCCGGCGGTTGCGGAACGCCATCAAGGTGAGAAACAGCGAGACCACCAGCATCCCCCCGTCGCGCACGAACGTCTTCCAGGAGATCGGCTCGTCCGACCCGAAGCACCCGCAGTTGATCTGCTTGCCCCCCAGCTTCGCATGCACCATCAGACCGACAAAAAACAGCAGCAGCAGCGACGTGGTTACCGTGGAACAGCGGAACCAGCGTCCCGACATCAACAGAAGGCCCAGCACCACCTCAAACCAGGGAAACGTGTGCGCCAGGAATTTGGCCGCCCACATGGGCACCACCTCATAGTCGGCGATGTTCGCCGCAAAGAGCTGCCACGGCTCCGACAATTTTATGTATCCGGCGTAGACGAAGGCGCCGCCCATCGCCACCCGCAGAACCACCACGGCGATTTGCAGGAGCTTATTTCTTGAGAAGGGCATCGATATAACCGCGGAACAAGCTGTAGTCGGCGAATTGCGTCCAGGGTTGTTGCCTCAGCTTGTAGGTGACCATCAGGGTCGGGGTCTGGGCCAGCACGGCCTGCGTCCCCCGTTCCACATCGCGCTGCACATCGGCCAGCACCGCGGGGTCCTTGGCCAGCACCTGCACCTTCTTCTGCTCTTCGGGGGTCAGCACGGCGGCCACGGTTTCCCATACCTTGCCGTTCACACTCCAGGCCTGCTGGCTGCGGAATAGTGCGTCGCTCACCGTCTGGTACTTGCCGACGCGCGCCGCGGCCACGGCGAGGGCCGCCGCCGGGCGGGAATACACGTGCGCCGGAATGTTGAGCGGAAACTCGCGGAAAACCAGGTATGCCTTGCCCGTGTTCACGTAGTCTACGACGATCGCGGGCAACACGTTCTCGTGCAGGTTCTTGCAGGCCGGACAGGAGAAATCGCTGTACAGCTCAAACAGCAGCGGGGCAGCCGGGTTGCCCATGGTCCTGGCCTTGTCCGGGTCTGGGCCGGCCGCCAGGCAAGGCAACACCAGGGCGAGAGATAGCGCGAGAATCTTCATACCAGTCATTGTAGTTTTACTTGCTGAGCAGCAGATCCACCATGCTCTTGAAG
>JADGNS010001073.1 GCA_017883355.1 Candidatus Solibacter sp. | reverse complement strand
CATCTTCACCGGCCTGGGCGGCGGCAACGTCATTGCCTTGGAAGCCAAGGTCGCCGCGCAGGAGAAGGTGGAAGTTCCGGCCGGAAGCTTCGATTGCTACAAGGTCGAGCTGAGCATGGTGCGGCAGACGTTCTGGTATTCCACCGACGCGCACCATTACCTGGTTAAGTTCGAAGGCGGCGGCGTCATCGGCGCATTGGCCGCCGTGACCCAGCGCAAAGCCGGTGAGCCGTTGCAGTACCAGGACCCCGCGTTTGGCTTTTCTCTGGCCGCCCCAGCGGACTGGATGTTCCATCGTGCGGACGCGACGGAGAGCAAAGATAAGGCGCGGGTGGTCGCCCTCGACCCGGACGGCCTCGCCAGCAGCTCCGTGAGCGTGGGCACCCGCAAGGCACTGTGGCCGGAGGCCCAGAAATCGCTCCGCGCCTGGGCGGATAAGGAAATTACCGATGGCGAGGGCAGCAAGACCCTGAAGGACCTGCAAATCCGGCCAGATAGCTGGAAAGACCGGGCTGTGGCCGGCAAGCCCGGGATCAGTTTCATCGGCGACTACGTGGATGGGACAGAGAAGAAGATCAGCTACGCCGTGTTCACCTTCGGGGACGCCAATGCCGCCACGTTTGTCCTGCTCTGCGGCGCGAAAGACTTCGAGGCCTTCCAGCCGGAGTTCGAAGCGCTCGTCGATTCCTACAAAGAGAAGTAAACCGGCACACCCACCCTCTCCCCGCCACGCAAGCGCGAGGAGAGGGCCGCAAGAGTGAAAACCATAAGCGAAAAACTCACCCTCGGCGCGCGCCGCCCGAGCGGCTCGTGGCTGATGCTGCTGTTGCTGCTGGCGGTGCTGGTGCCGTCGGTCTGCTTGCTGTGGTTCATCAACCAGGCGGTGCAAAACGAGCGCCTGGCCGTCCACCAGAAGCTGGTCGATGCGTACCGAATAAACCTCGCGCTGGTGCAAGACCAATTGGAGGCCTACTGGCGCCAGCGCGCCGCTGCGCTGGACGCGGAATCCGATCGCCTCCTGCCTCCGGCGCTCGTTGCGAAGCAAGTCCGCGCCGGTCTGGCCGATGCGGTGATCTGCCTCGATTCAGCCGGCAACGCCGCTTATCCGGCGCAAATTCCGACTCCCAAGCCGGAAGCGCCCACGCCTGCGTGGACCGAGGCAGAACACCTCGAGGCAAGCAACCCCGCTGAGGCCGCCACCGTCTTCGCCCGCCTGGTGGAGCAAGCGACCAGCCCCAACGCGGCCGCGCGCGCGTTGCAGGCGCAAGCGCGATGCCTGATGAAAGCGGGCAAGAAGGACGAAGCGACTTCGCTGCTGACGGGCTCCTTGGAGAACGAGCAGTTGCGGCACGCCACTGATGCGCAGGGCCGGCTCCTGGTGCCCAACGCCGAACTGATGGCCCTCGAGCTCCTCAAAGACCCAGCGCCGGACCGGGCACGCGCCACGCTCGAGCGCCTGAAGCAGCGCCTGCTCGATTACGACGACCCCGCCCTGGCCGCCCCACAACGGCGCTTCCTCATGCACGAGGTGCAGCGGCTGTTTCCCGATCAGACGTTGTCCCCGATGCTGGCGGCGGAAGACCTGGCCGCGCGCTGCCTGGAAGCGGGGCCGATCCGCCCTGGAGAGCCGACGTTGCGCCTCACGGCATTGCCGGGCGTGTGGCAACTTGCTTCCGCCGGTGGGCGCGTAGTGGCGTTGCACCAGACGGAAGCGCTCCTCGCCCGGATGCGCAGTGGGGTTTCCGCCCAACTCCTGCCTGCGGGTGTGAGCGTGACTTTCCTGCCGCCGGGCAAGGAGTTCGAGCGGTTCTTCCTGTCCCAGCCGGCGGGGGCGAGCTTGCCCGGCTGGCGGCTGGCCCTCTCGCTGAACGACCAGCGCTTATTCGAGTCCGCGGCGGATCAACGAATCGCTGCCTATGTTTGGATTGGGCTCCTGGTGGTGGCGGTCGTGATTGTGCTGGCCGCCCTGGCCTTGCGTCTGGTGCGCCGGCAAATGGCGTTGACCCAGCTTAGAAACGACTTGGTCGCCAACGTCACTCACGAGCTGAAGACGCCCCTCGCCTCGATGCGCCTGCTCGTGGACACGCTGCTGAACTCGCAGCCGCTCCACGAACCAACCGCCCGCGAATACCTCCAACTCATCGCGCAGGAGAATCTGCGGCTGAGCCGGCTGATCGATAACTTCCTCACCTTCTCTCGCATGGAACGGAACAAGTATGCGTTTGGGTTCAAGGAAGTGGACGCCACGGCCATTGTCGAAGGAGCAATTACCGCCGTGCGCGAGCGCTTTAATGCCCCCGGCTGCCAGTTCCAAACCCATGTCGCCCCCAACTTGCCGTCCGTGGTGGCAGATGCGGATGCCTTGGTGACCGCCGTGGTGAACCTTTTGGACAACGCCTACAAATACTCCGGTGAGGAGAAGCAAATCACCCTGAGCGCGAGCGCTGAGAACGGCGCCGTCTTCTTCGTGGTGCAGGACAACGGCATCGGCCTGTCCCCGCGCGACACCAAGCGCATTTTCAAACGCTTCTTCCAGGTGGACCAGCGCCTGTCTCGTAGCGGCGGCGGCTGCGGCCTGGGGTTGAGCATTGTGAAATTCATTGTGACGGCGCACCACGGCAGCGTGCGGGTGGAAAGCCAGCCGGGCCGGCGCAGCACTTTTACGATTTCCCTCCCGAAGGCGGAGGCGCACCCCGAAG
>JADGNS010000123.1 GCA_017883355.1 Candidatus Solibacter sp. | reverse complement strand
GCGGCTATCGCCGAGGGACCGAGTTGATTGGCGCGGCCTCGTAAGTGGGGAGGATTCGCGGACCGGATCGCGCCGACCCAGGCACGAGCCACGGGTACGGGAACCGCCGCAAATCGGTGTCACCGGAGGCCTCAGTCCCGTCTTTCAGATTCGGAACGCATCTCACCGCTTCCGGAAGCCCATGCCCGCGAAGCTCACCACGCTGTTTTCGTCGATGTTCCACTGTTCGTACTTCAGCAGTTCGCCGCGCGCCTTCGGGGCCGTCTTCAGGAACGTATAGAACGGCGACGAACCGCACCACTTCAGATCGTCCTGCCGCTGGCGCACCAGGTCCCAGAAGCCGCCGGCGTCCAGCGCGTTGATGCGCTCGATGCGTTGTTCGTCGCGCTCGCTTACTTCCTGCATTTTGCCCTCGCCCGCCACCGCCGCGAAGCGATCCTGATAGCGTGCGCCCATGTGCGCCATGTCCACGCCCATTACCCAGAACAGGCGGTCGCCTTCGCGCTCGCGCATTTCGCCCAGCGCCTCGAAGAACGCCTTCACCCGATCGTCGTCTTCCGGATCGCCGCCCTGGTAGATGCTGCGCACGAACGGTCCCACCAGGATCGGCAGAATCTTCACCCCCGGCCCCAACACGTGCTGCAGGAAGATCAC
Source organism: Candidatus Solibacter sp. (assembly GCA_017883355.1). Taxonomy (GTDB): domain Bacteria; phylum Acidobacteriota; class Terriglobia; order Bryobacterales; family Bryobacteraceae; genus Solibacter. Next base: position 8,414 of record JADGNS010000123.1, on the reverse strand, counting down.
CTGCAACTCCACGGTGTGCTCGAAGCTGTGGCAGTAGTCTTCCATCTCGACGCCGTTGCCGCCGCGCACCGCCAGCCAGTCCACCAGCGCCGTGTCGGTAGGCGCATCGCCCAGCGGCGTGCGGAACGTCTTACGCGTCAAGCCGAATGTCTCCGGCTCGCCGTAGTGCGAGGTCGCCAGGATCACGAACGTCCGGTCCTTGTGTTCCGGCCTCAGCATGCCGTACGCCGCGCGGTAGCTTTGCCATCCGCCCGACGGGCTCACGTGCGGCGCGGCAATCGCGAACAGATCTCCGTTCGCCTTCGCCAGCGTCTCCGCGCCCTCCATCCACTGCCCCATGGTCTCGCGCATTTCGTCCGCGTCCGCCGGGTACGCCGACCCCGCGTGCGACGGTTCGCGCACCGTCGCCGCGGCGAACTCGCGCTTGCGCTCCTGCTGCATCTCCGCGTACCGGGCGTCTTCCAGAAAGCCCGCGGCGCTCAGCGTCTCGACGAGGTGCTGCGCCAACTGGCCCACTTCGAGCTCGCCGGTGATGGTGACCAACGCGGCGCGCAGGTCCAGATCGGTCTGCGATCCGTCGAAGCATTGCAGGCACTCTACCAAGGGCGGCGGGATCACCAGCATGGCGTCGCTGAACTTGTAGGGATCGCGGATGAACAGCCCCGGGTGTTCCGGCGAAGGGGATGGCATGAAGTCCAGGTTCATGCGCAGGCGCGGCAATAGTTCGGGCACGACCTATCGTACGCCGAGAGCCCGGTACTTGCGCAACAGCTCGTAGATCACCACGCCGCCCGCCGTGGCCACGTTCAGCGAATGCTTGGTCCCCAGCATGGGGATGCGCACGTAGGTATCGCACAGCGCGGAGATCTCCGGCCGGATGCCATCCACCTCGTGGCCGAACACGACGCAGACCGGAAAACGCGGCTGCCAGTCGAACAGGTCCACCGCATGGACGCTGGTCTCCACTGCCGCCATCTCATACCCGCGCGCGCGAATCCCTTCCACCAGCGGCCGGGCGTCCCAGGCGTGCTCCCAGGGCACCGTGTCCTGGGCCCCCAGCGCCGTCTTGGCGATGGCTTTCTTGGGCGGGCGCGCCGTGATCCCGCAGAGATATAGCTTTTCCACGCTGGCCGCATCCGCCGTGCGGAAGAACGCACCCACGTTGTACATGCTCCGCACGTTGTCCAGCAGCACCGCCGCCGGCAGCGTGCGGATGCCTTCGTAGAGCGCTCCGCCCGCCGTTGCCTGAAAGGGAACCCGATCCATCGAGCGACGAAGTATAGCATAGCGCCGCCGGATGAATGCCGGTATGCTTCGCAACTGTTGGGGGCCTTCGTGGTGATGCGGCCGCGGGAGGCCAGAATCAACCGCGGACCTCACCACCCGTAGCCAACGCAGTTTCTCAGTACCCGTTGCCCCGGTGATTCACCAGCGCCAGGAACTCGTCCCGCGTTTCCTTGCGATCCCGGAACGCCCCCAGCATGGCGCTCGTCATCGCGCCGGAGTGCTGCTTCTCCACGCCGCGCATCATCATGCAGAAGTGGCGCGCTTCGCAGATCACTCCCACTCCCAGCGGCTTGATCGCTTCCTGCACCGTCTGCGCCACCTGCTGCGTCAGCCGCTCCTGAATCTGCAGCCGCCGCGCGAACATGTCCACGATGCGCGGAATCTTGCTCAGCCCGATCACCTTCTTTTGCGGCAGGTACGCCACGTGCATCTTGCCGTAGAACGGCAGCATGTGGTGCTCGCACAGGCTGAAGAACTCGATGTCCCGCACCACCACCATCTCGTCGTACTTCACCTCGTACAACGCGCCGTTCAGAATCTGCTCGACCTTCATCTCGTAACCGCTGGTCAGGAAGCGCAGCGCCTTGTCCACACGCTGCGGGGTTCGCGCCAGACCATCGCGCTTCGGGTCCTCGCCCAGGCGGCCCAACATCTCCTCCACCAGGGGAGCGATCGACTCATTTCCGGTGTACGGCTCCATCATCTTGACCACGGCTTTATTCGATTTCATCGGCTCTCACTTCAAAGATGTTCCGCGCGGTCTCGCCGATGCGAATCTTCTCCAGCTTCGGCCACTCGCCCGGAAACACTTGCTTCCAGTTTCGTTTCAGCCTGCGGCAGATCTCCAACCCCAGGTTTTCCGACGTTGGTACTAACGTGGGTACCACGCTGGCAAACACCGCCACTTCCCGGTTCAGGTTGCGGTGGTCAAACGGACGCACCACTTCCCGCTGCACCAGTTCATCCAGCACGGCGATGTCCACGGCGCGGCCGGTCGCCCCCTCGCGTGGCCCGCGTACGCTCACTTCCACCACGTAGTTGTGCCCGTGGCCGTGGGGATTGTTGCACTTGCCGTACAACCGCCGATTCTCTTCCTCGCTCAATACGGCGGAATGCAGGCGGTGCGAGGCGGCGAATTCATAACGCCGGGTTACGCGGAACACGCCGGCTCTCCGAAATAGTCGACATACAGGTCCGGCGTCTCATACACGCGGACCGCGTGCAGTTTCCCGCGCCCGTCGCTCAAACACGGTTCCAGCCTACGCCAGATATCCAGCGCGATGTTCTCCGTGGTGGGCACTTCCCGGTCGAACGGCGGCACCTCGTAGTTCAGAAAGCGGTGATCGTAGGGCTCCACAATCTCGCGTTCCAGAATGGCTTTCAGCTCCTTCAGGTCCAGCACCATTCCCGTCACCGGATCGGGGTCGCCCGCCAGGCTGACTTCCACCACGTAGTTATGCCCGTGGCCGTGCGGATTCGCCGCCACCCCGTAAATCCGCGCGTTCTCCTCGTCGGAAAGCCGCGGGTCCCTACAGACGTGGGAGGCGGAAAACTCAACTTTACGGGTAATTACCATGGGTGCTTTTTCGACGCCGGGAGCGCCTTTGGAGATACAATTAAATTATAGTCTGCTATGCCAAGCTCTAAAACCGACCGTCTGTTGCGAGGCGGCATTGTGCTGCTTTCCGCCGTCCTCGTCTACTTCATCTACTCCGGCATCCACGAGCGCGTGGTCGTCGCCGGCGATGCGGCGCCGGAGTTTACCATCCGCGCCGATAACGGGCGCACGGTGTCCCTGCCCAACTTCGGAGGCAAGCTCCTGGTGCTCAATTTCTGGGCCACCTGGTGCCCGCCCTGCGTGCAGGAAACCCCCTCGCTCAGCCGGTTCGCCGCCACCTACGCCAGTAAGGGAGTGGTGGTCCTCGGCATTAGCGTGGACAAGGATGAAAAGGCCTACCGCGCCTTCCTCCAGAAGTTCAATCCGGCATTCCTCTACGCCCGCGAGTTCAAACTGCACGAGGACTACGGCACCTTCATGTACCCGGAAACCTACATCATCGATTCCAAGGGCAAGGTGCTGCACAAGCTCGCCGAACCCGCCGATTGGATGGATCCGCGCATGACGCAGCTCATCGATTCCCTCCTGTAGAGCAGCGCCTGCTGTAGAGTAAAAGCGTGACCCCCGTCCCCCTGGAATTGCCGCTGCGCCCCGCCGAAGCGGCCGACCTGGCCAATCTCATCTTCGATCACGCCGAAGGCAAGACCCTGTCCGACGAAGTGCGCAACCGGCTCGCGGCGCGCACCGCCGCGCTCAAACTCCAGACCCTCTCTCCCTTCCTCGGTTCGCTGGAGCGCGACCCGGTCCATCACTCGGTATACTACCTGGCCGTGGATGGCAGCGAGCCCCTGCTGCTCCACCTGGCGCTCGCCGCCGCGCCCACCAGCAGCATCTATTACAAGCCCCTCCTCATCGGCCGCATGCGCCGTCCCAACGGGTCGGAGATAGTGATCAACGCGATTCCCTTCGGCCCCGGCGCCCGCCAGAACGTGGAGACCTTTGCGGCGCGTATCGGTTCGGCCTTCTATCCGCAGCCCCAGGGCGCACGCACCACCATCACCATCGGGGAAGACTACCCCGCCGCCTTCGACACCTTCCGCGCCATCCAGAAGCGCACCGGCAAGAATTTCGCCGCCTTTTCCGGGGATTATCACGCCGCCATGTGGGCCGCCATCCGCGCCGGCTGGCGCTCCGCCTACACGGTGGCGGCAGACCTCACTATCGAAGGCGGCACGGCCATCAACCTCGGCGGACAGGAAGGCTTCAGCCGCTACTCCATCGTAATTCCTCCTACTACTGCCGGATTCAACGGGGCCGAAAGGGTCTACCAGCAGATCCGCAACGCCCGCGCCGGTATGAAAATCTCGCGCGGTTTCGACCTTGAATTGGATGCGGCAAGCCCGATGACTCCGCCGTTGCTTCGCTCCGCCCTGGAAGACCTCAAGGAGCGCGGCCATATGCCCCAATTGGTCTGCCCCGGACCGGTCGCCGAAGAGGACCTCGACGCACTGGCGGCCACCGCGCAGCATTTCCAGATCACCCTCAGCTTCCACTACCGCGGGGAGCCCGCCGAAACCGTGCGCGCCGTCGCCAAAGCCATGGCTGGAAGACTCAACTACCGGGTTCGCAACGCCGCCGAAGCCGAATTCGTGGCGGAGCACCTGCTGTGATGCGCCGCTCCGGGAGAAAGGTGGGACAGACGATCGCTTTTTGTCGTCTGTCGCCCAGCCGGGCGATAGTGAACCGTGACAGACCACCAAAGACGATGTTCTGTCCCACCGTTCCCATGCTTCTCGCTGTCGCCCTGGCCCTCTTCGCCCAGGCGCAGCCGGTCTCCCTGATCAACGGCGTGCGCCGCTTGATTGCGCAGCACGATCTGGCGGGCGCCGAACGCGTAGCGCGCGACTGGCAGACCCGCAACCCCGCATCCCCGGAACTGGCGGCAGCCCTCTCCTGGCTCGCCCGCGCCGCTTTGGATGCCAACAACCTCGATCACGCCGACGCTGTCGCCGGCGAGGCTGGGAAAATGGCCTCCCGTTTCCTGATTGGCCAGAAACTCGACGACGATCCCTGGCTGCCCACTGCCGTCGGCGCCGCCATCGAGATCCACGCCCAGGTCCTCGCCGCCCGTGGCGAGCGGACCGAAGCCATCGACTACCTGCAAGGCCAGCTCAAACAGTTCGCCGGTACTTCCCTGCGCGAGCGCATTCGCAAGAATATCAACCTGCTCTCTCTCGAAGGCAAACCGGCGCCGGAACTCGTTCTCGGCGCCGCCCAATGGCTCGGCGCCCGGCCGCCCTCGCTGGCTTCGCTGCGCGGACACCCGGTCCTGCTCTTCTTCTGGGCCCACTGGTGCGGCGATTGCAAAGCCGAGGTGGCCATCCTCGCCAATATCCGGCGCACTTTCGCACCGCAAGGGCTGGTCGTGATCGCCCCGACGCGGCTTTACGGGTATGTGTCCGGCGGCGAAGACGCACCTCCCGCCAGGGAAAAGACCTACATCGAGGAAGTCCGCCGCCGCTACTATGCGGCCCTACCCGATATGCCGGTGCCTCTCGGCGCGGCCAATTTCATCTCTTACGGCGCCAGTACCACTCCCACGCTGGTGCTGATCGATCGCGCCGGCGTGGTCCGTTACTATCATCCCGGTGCCGTCCCGGAAGCCGAGCTTAGCGCCCGAATCCGCGCGCTGCGCTAGTGTCAGGCCGTCTGCAGCTTGCTCTCGTCCTTACGAGTAACCCGGTAGCGATCGTAGTCCTGAAGCGATTCGATCAGAGCATCGATGGCCAGACGTCGAGCGTACAGGTACTCCAACTCCTTACGATAGGCAGGTACGGAAGAGGATGCCTGAGTCTCTTTCTTCGCGAACATAGTACAGATGTACCAGAGTGCCTAAGAATATACAATGGTAAGTACCGGAATACGCCGAATACTTTTTGCGGGCTATAGTCAACCCCCTAATGGGGGTATTTTATCGTTAACTATCTAAAAAATCAGCAATTCGATTAGAATCGTTGGGTAACACCACGGGTGGATTCCCATAACTAGGCACAATATGTATACCTGACTGGGTAGACAGTACCCCTGTGTGATACTGATGGATGTAATCCGGGTCTTTTAGTACGTTGCCAGTCAGCACCGCCACCACATCCGAATCCCGACGGATTACCCCCGCCGCAGTCAGCTTCCGGATCCCAGCCAGCGTGGCGGCCGATGCCGGCTCGCAGCCGATTCCGCATCGGCCAATCACCGCCTTCGCGTCCGCGATCTCCTGCTCCGTCACCTTCTCCACCACGCCATCGCTGACATCCAGTTCGTGCAGCGCCTTCGGCCACGACACCGGATCGCCGATCTTGATGGCCGTGGCCAGGGTCTCCGGATGCTCGATGGCGTTCAGCCGCGAACGGTCGGCCGCATGCATCAGGTCGTAGAACGGCGCCGAGCCCGCCGCTTGAATCACGGCAAGTCGCGGCAGGCGGCCGATGAATCCCAGCTCTTTCAGCTCGCGCAGCCCTTTGCCGAATGCCGAGATGTTGCCCAGATTCCCGCCCGGCAGCACGACCCAATCCGGCACGCTCCAATCGCGCTGATCCAGCATCTCCGCCATGATGGTCTTCTGTCCTTCGATGCGGAAGGGGTTGATCGAGTTCAGCAGGTACATCCCCAGCCGGTCCGCCAGTTGCCGCACCAGCGCCAGAATCTGGTCGAAATTGGCCTCCACCTGAATCGTCTTGGCGCCGTATTCCAACGCCTGCGCGAGCTTGCCGAACGAGATGTTGCCGTACGGGATGAAGATCACCGGCTGTAGCCCCGCCGCGCTGGCATACGCCGCCATGGATGCCGACGTGTTTCCGGTGGAAACGCAGGCCACCCGCGTCACCCCCAGTTGCACCGCCTGCGAGGCGCCGCAGGTCATCCCGTTGTCCTTGAAAGACCCCGTGGGGTTGAAGCCCTGGTGCTTGAACACCAGCGCATCCAGACCGCCGTACTCCGCCGCCCGCCGGCCCGGCAGCAACGGTGTGCAGCCTTCCCGCAACGTGACCACGCGCGACAGGTCGTCCAGGAACGGAATGAACTCGCGGTAGCGCCAGACGCCGCTCTGATCCAGCGGCGCGTTCGAGGTGCGGCGCGCCCGCCACAAGGCTTTCAACTCATCGGCGGATTGCGCCGGCTTGCCGTACACCGCTTCCAACAAACCGCCGCAGTGCGGGCAATTGTAGAGGATCTCGGTAACCGGAAACCGCGCGCGGCACCGCTCTTCGATACAGGCTAGTTCCGCAGGCATGAAGCTCTATTATAAAGGGCATGATCGCAGTTCACCTGGAGAATGGCGCGGTCGCCATCCGCACGCTGCCGGTTCCGCGGCGTCCGGAGGGGTTCGCCCTCCTGCGCCTGCTGGCCGGCGGCATCTGCAATACCGATCTCGAATTGCAGCGCGGCTACTACGCGTTCGCCGGAACGCCCGGTCACGAGTTCGTCGCCGAGGTGGTGGAGACGCTCACGCCAGCCCTCACCGGCAAGCGTGTCTCTGGTGAGATCAACCTCGCCTGCACCCATTGCGAATGGTGCCGCCAAGGCCTGGGCCGCCACTGCCCCAACCGCACCGTGCTGGGAATCGTCGGCCACCCCGGCGCCTTCGCCGAGTTCTTCACCCTCCCGGAGCGCAACCTGCACGTCCTCCCCGACGACATCCCCACCAGCCGCGCCGTATTCCTGGAGCCGCTCGCCGCCGCCTGCGAGATCCTGGACCAGGTCGCCATCCCCCCTGGCGCGCCGATAGCCGTGCTGGGCGATGGCAAACTCGGCCTCCTCATCGCCATGGTCCTCAACGACCACGGATACCGCGTCCACCAATTCGGCCGGCACGCCGCCAAGCTCGCCATCGCCGCGCGCGTGGGCGTCGTCACCCAGCTCTCGACCGGCGCCCTCCCCATCGCCGCCTACGATTGGGTGGTCGACGCCACCGGCAGTCCCGAAGGACTGCGCTCCGCCGCCGCCATGGCCCGTCCCCGCGGCACCGTGATCCTGAAATCCACCGTGCACGGCGCAGTCCCCGTGGATACCGCCCCCATCATCGTCAACGAGCTCACCCTGGTGGGCTCCCGGTGCGGGCGCTTTGCAGCCGCCCTGCCCCTGCTCCGTCACCCCCTCGTGCGCGTCGAAGACCTGATCGCCGCCCGCTTCCCCTTGGCGGAAGCTCCGCAAGCATTCGCCCACGCCGCGGAGCAAGGCGTGCTGAAAGTGCTCTTGGAGTAGGGCCCGCCTCATGCGCCCTCCCTTCCGGATGAAGGAACTGGCCTGGGCCATCCGTCGGGTTGTTTCCGAGGACGACGTGATCCAGGCTCTGGGCTGCTGGCACTTCCTAAAGAGTACCTTGAGCAACGGACCTGTCCCACCCGCCCGACAAAGTGGGGTTTTGAGAAACTACTCCTGTCCAATCCTGTCAATGTTGGATGTCGGCAAAGTCTGATCCTCCTACTCCAATAGCACTTTTAGCACGCCTCGTTGGGCGGCGCGGGCGAAGGCTTGCGGGGCTTCGGACAGGGGGAAGCGGGCGGCGATCAGATCC
>JADGNS010000122.1 GCA_017883355.1 Candidatus Solibacter sp. | reverse complement strand
ATCGCGCTGTACCTGGAGAGCCTCGCGGCCCACGGTGAAGCAATCCCCGAAGAGCGGCGATCTTTTCAGGGCAGGGTGACCGTTCCTGCCTGATCATGTCCATGCTCCAAGGCTGTATTTGCTAATCCAGCCACGCTTCCTGGCGGTACACGGGCGCTTGAGGGACTGCGCCGAAGCGGCGTTCGCGTCCGTGGAACTCGCGCACCGCGCCCACCAGGGCGGACCCATCGAAATCCGGCCACATGGTGCGCGTGAACACGAGTTCGGCGTAGGCCGATTCCCAGAGCTGAAAATCGCTCAGCCGCCGCTCGCCGCCGGTGCGGATCAACAGGTCTACCGGCGGTCCCATGGCTCGCTCCAGGGCATCGCGGGAGAGTTCCGGAAGACCGCGGGCGGCGGCCAGAATCGCGTCCCGCGCCGAGTAGTCCACAGCCATGCGAAGCCATAGACGGTTGCCCGCCGCGGTGGCGGCTTCGGCCTGCGCGATGGCGCGGCACAACTTCGCGTCCAGCCGGTCGCGCCGGCCAATCACCTCCAGCCGCACCCCGCGCGCCACGCAACGCGCCGTCTCGTTTTCCAGGTACGCCGCCATCAGGCGCATGAGCGCGTCCACCTCCGCCGGAGGACGCCGCCAGTTGTCGCTGGAAAAGGCGAACAGCGTGAGAATGCCAACTCCCGCGTCCGGCGCCGCCTCCACCACGCGCCGCGCCGCCTCCACTCCGGCGCGATGTCCCAGGATGCGCGGCAATCCGCGGCCCGCCGCCCACCGCCCGTTGCCGTCCATAATGATCCCGACGTGTAGAGTACTTTGTAATTTAAAGTCAATAGGCATAAAAAAAGGCTCCCTACTTCTCGCGCATGGCCTGGATGAGCGCTTCCATGTGGTTCAGGTAGCGATCCAGCGCGCGCCGCCCGGCCACCGTCAGGCGGTACTCGGTGCGCGGCATGCGGCCATCGAAGCTCTTCGAGCAGGACACATACCCCGCTTCTTCCAACTTCCTTGCATGGACACTCAGGTTGCCGTCGGAGGTGTCCAGTAGTTTTTTCAGTTCGTTGAAGGTCAGCGTCTCGTTCACGGTGAGCACGCTGAGAATGCCCAGGCGCAGGCGTTCGTGGACCAGGCGGTCGAACTTGGAGGCATCGCCCACGGCCTCCAGAACCGGGCGCTTTTGGGAATCGCGCCGCATTGTGTTCGATTTACCCGCCATATTTCACCGCGATCATGGTTCCAAAAATCAGATGCAGCCCGCCGAAGCCCACCGGCAGCAGCACATCGTTCCACCCCGGCAGCAGCAGCGCCACCGTCCCTACGAACATGAAACAGGCGCCCATCACGGGCACGATCCGCACCGATGCCGATCCGCCGGAAAGCACCGCGGCGCCATAGAGCAGCAGCCACACACCGGGTAGAAATCCCGAGATGCCGGCGCGGTAGAACACCGCCGTCAATACCGCTCCGGCCACAAGGGCGGGAGCGAAGCCGGCTATGAATTTGCGTCCCGGTCCGGAAAATAAGGGGACATGGAAGCGCCGCGATTTCAGCGCCGCGCCCAAAATCCCGATGGCCATCGCGATGATGGCGGCGACGGTCCAAACCGCCAGCCAACCGCTCGCACCGGGCTGGCGGGCGGCGAATCGGGCCGCCAACACGGCCACCACGCCCATCAGCACGCCGCCCTTACCGGGGACCGCGGTGAACGACCCGGCACGTTCCAGCGTCTGCCGGATGTACTTCAGGTTGTCCATGGCGTGCGCGTGCAGTTCCGCGGGTTGCGTCCGGGGCGTCGCCATCGTTTTAGATGATAGCGCGAATGCGGCGCGCTTTCAAGTACTTTTCGATATAAAGATGGTAGCGAAGCCGCTCCCTATTCCCAGCGGCCCGCCAGCCGCGCCGGCGGCTTCGCGATGGATTGGAAGCGCACCAACCGCACCGCGTCCCGGCCCCGTATGGAGGCCAGCGCCATGTAGCCCTGGTCCAGGATCCACTCGATATCCCGCTCCGTCAACAGCACCTCGGCGCAGGGTTTGGCGTGTTTCTCGCCCTCGGCCTCGTAGATGTGTACGGGCAGTCTGTCGATCTCGTTATGTGCGCCGGGCCGCATCTCCCACGCGTCTGTGGCGAACGCCTCCGCCAACAGTTGGACGCAGGCGAAGGCGGGGTTGCCCCACAGGTACGCTTGATGGTTTGGGACGCCCGGCATCTCCTCAAAATCGAAGCTCTCCAGCGGGTCCGTCTTCTTTCCGTACGGCAGCCGCAGCAGGAAGCGCGGCATCGCCAGGCCGATCCAGCAGGCTTCCGCCAATTTGCGGAGCCGCTCCCACCCGGCCGCCGCGTCTTCGGTCTCCGTCCCGCTGTTCCCCGGGTCGGCCTCGCCCAGAAAAGGCGCACCCGCGAAACTCATGATCTTGGCAAGGCGGCCCAGTATCTCCGCATCGCCCGCCGTTCGCGCGAAGGAATAATTGCCCGCCACCACACTCCACGGGTCGCCGCCCGTCCCCACGGCCTCGTCCACCAGAATCCGCCAAACCTGGCTCTCCTGCAGATCGTCCGCGGCACTCAGGTCCGCCGCCAGTTCGGCCTTGGAGATATCCAGCAGGTACAACTTCAATTGGCCGCCGGTCTCGATCGCCCGCACCAGATGGAACACCACCCGCCACGCGGCCTCGAGCGCCTGAAACGCGGAGTGGTGCAGCAAGGCCCGCATGCGCGCGCCCGATTCCGCGTCCACCATCTCGCGCAACCGTTGCAGGTCGGGATTCTCCGCCGGCACGGTATACGGCGCCACCACGCGATCCACAAAGCTTCGCAGGTCGTCGCGGCGCCTCACGGGCGGGCGCGCCTGGGGCTCTTCGGCCTCCACGATGGAATCCAACAGGCTGACGCCCGACGCCGCGTCCGGCAGAGCGGGGCGGTGCGGTTCCGCCGGCGGCGCCGTCCGCACCGCCGCGGCAGGCGCGGCGGGTTCCTGGCTCCATGCACGGATCTCGGCGGCCGCTTCGGCGAAGGTCGCTTGCTTCTCCAGTTTCCGCCGCACCTCGCGCACCGCTTGGAAAAGCTTGCTGTCCTCATAAATCCGGTCCGGATGAAAATCGTCCATTTCGCGGAAGTGCATCCCGGAAAACACCGGAGCCACCCGGGCCAACACTTCCTCGAAATTGTCGCGATCGATTTCCACCGGCTTCCATTTCGCGGATGCCCTCGGCGCTGCCCTCCCGCTGAAGTCGCCGAGCAACAAAATGCGGAACGGAGCGTCGGGTTCGAGCACCGAGGCGGATGGATGCGCACTTGGGTTGACATCCAGGTGCACGGAACCGAAGGAGGACTTGATCGTCATGGCAGCCAACTCCTAATGCAGGGTGAGTGTAGCAAATTATCAATCGTAGCGCGCGCAGCCCGAGTGGATGCGTGGACCGGTCTCCTGCCGCGCCAGAATCTGCGCCTCCGACGCCAGCAACTGTTGCCATCGCGCCTCCACGGCCGCCGCGCCCGCCATCTTTCGCGCCAGTTCCAGAAAGACCCGGTAGTGCCCGAATTCCGAGGAAAAGAGCGCCTCATAAAAGTCCGCCAATTCCACGTCGCCGGAAGCCGTGGCGAGCGCCGCGAACCGTTCGCAGGAGCGCACCTCGATCAGCGCCGAAACCAGCAGCCGGTCCAGGATCTCCGCCGGATCGCCCTTCCGCACCAGCAGCCGCAGCGCGTTGGCGTACGGGTTCTTGTGGCACCGGTCCAGCCGCCCGCCGCGCCGCAGCAGGATGCGCATCACCTGCGAAAGGTGCGCCGCTTCATCCCGGGCCACGCCCGTCATCGTCTCGACCCAACCCGGGAGCCATTCACCCGGCCAGCGCGTCAGCAGCTCCAGCGCGTTGTTGGCCGCCTTCTTTTCCAGAAACGCGTGGTCGATAAGCAGCAAGATCGGATCGGCCAAGACCGCGTGCGCCCACTCGATGGGAGTACGCGAGTGCAACGGCAGCGCATCGAGCTTCGCAAGTTCCGCCGGTTTCATCACTATCAGAGTGGCACAGTGGGGCAGGCTTCAGCCTGGCAACCCGAGCGAAGCTTCCCCCACGCCGGCCCCGTCGCCCCCGCGCCGGCCCCCGCGGGGACCCGCCGCCCTCCCCTTTAGCGATTGCTACCATGATGTAACGTATGAACCGCCGAAACCTCCTTCGTGCCGCCGCATGCACCACCGCCGGCCTGGTCGCCGGACTCCGCCCGGCATTCGCCGCCGACGCCGAGATCGAAGTTTCCCCGCAATCACCGGGGCCCCAGATCAGCCCGCACATCTACGGGCATTTCATCGAACACCTCGGCGCCGTCATCTACGACGGCATCTGGGTGGGGCGCGATTCGAAGATCCCCAACCTCGACGGCATCCGCCGCCAGTTCGTAGACGATATGAAGCGCATCGGCGCGCCCAATTACCGCTGGCCCGGCGGCTGCTTCGCCGACGGCTACCACTGGCGCGACGGCATCGGCCGCGGCACGCGCCCGCGCACCTACAACTACTGGCAGAGGAGCATGCCGCCCGGGTTGGACCACACCGAAACCAACCAGTTCGGCATCCACGAGTTCATGCGCCTGTGCCGCCTCACCGGCGCCGAGCCCTACCTGGCCGCCAACGTGGGCTCGGGGACTCCACAGGAATTCCACGATTGGGTGCTCTACTGCAACGCTCCGGCGAACACCGCGTCCGTCGCCGCCGAGCGCGCGGCCAACGGCGACCCGGAGCCGTTCGGTGTGAAATGGTGGGGCGTCGGCAACGAGAGCTGGGGATGCGGCGGCGACATGAAGCCGCAGGAGTACGCCACGCTCTACCGGCGCTTCGTGACTCAGTTCCCGGCGTACGCGCCCAAGCCATACCTGGTAGCAGTGGGCCCTCGCGGCCATTCGAGCGACATGGATCTGGGGTGGACCACCGGGTTCTTCGAAGCCATGCAGGGCGGCCATCGCAGCCCGGTCGATGGCCTCTCGATGCACTACTACACCGATTTCCGCAACACGAAAGAAAAGGTCGCCACGTTCGACGCGCGCGGCTGGTACGACGTGATTCGCGAGGGCCTCCGCACCGAGAGCGTGATCGAGCGCCACTGGGCTCTGATGGGCAAGTACGATCCCAATCACCACACCAGGCTGATTGTCGACGAGTGGGGCGTCTGGTATGCACCCGGAGAAGAGACCGCGCCCGCGCACCTGCTCAGCCAGCCGCTCACCCTGCGCGACGCGCTCCACACCGCGGTGACCTTCGACGTCTTCAACCGGCACGCCGATAAGGTCGCCATGGCCAACGTCGCACAGACCATCAATTGCATCCACTCGCTGTTCCTGGCGCAGGGAGACCGCTATACGCGGACGCCGGTGTATTCCGTGTTCGAGATGTACAAGAACCACATGGGGGCGCTCTCCGTGCCGCTGCGCGTGCGTTGCGACGAGTTGTCGGTACCGGCGGGCGCCGGGACGGTGAAGATGCCGGGCCTGTCGAGTTCGGCGTCGCTCAAGAACGGAAGACTGACGGTGACGTTGACCAATCCCTCGCTCGATTCGCCGTTGACGGCGCGCATCCGGCTGACGGCCGGCAATGCCGCCGAGGCCCGCGGCACCGTTCTAACGCACGCCGACATGACGGCCCACAACACGTTCCTCCGGCCGGAGGAAGTCAAACTCGCGCCGCTCGTGGTCACTGTCCGCGGCGCCACGGTGGAAGTGGCGATCCCGAAGCACGCGGTCGCGTCCATCGAGGTGCGGCTGAGCTGAGTGCGTCGCCCTACCGTTTTACAGCCCGGGCTCTCGTCGCCGGAGCCGGAGGAGGCGGCGGTGGCGGCGGATGGGCAGCCAGGAATTTTCCCGCCTCGGTCCGGAGCACCACATCGGGATCCGAGGTTGCTTTCTGCACCGCGACGAACGCGGCCGGGCTCAGCGGCTTCATATCCACGCCCTTCATCTGATTGAGCGCCGAGATCCCGCCGAGGCGCAGGCGATAGCTGCTGCCCGGGTCGGACAGCAGTTGATTGAGTGCGGGCAGCGCCGCGGCACCCTGGGCTACCAGATCGTAGCGCGCATTGCGCCGCATAATCGGATCGTTCGACTCAAGGCCCATCACAATCTGGCGGATATTCGGCCGCGATTGGGCGTAGACGACCGCATGCCAGAACGATGGTCTGGGCGAGATGGCGGCAGCGGTAGCCTCCGTCTCCGGCAATCCCGTCAGTTCCTCCTGCGGCCTGGTGCCGCAGCTAACCTTCATGTGCCCAACCCCGCGATCGTATAACACCGTCACCGGCCGGGCGTAATAATCCGACTGCACCTTAAGCGTGTAGGACCACGCGGGCTGGTTCTCGTTACCGGGGTCGAGCATGATGCGGATGGCTTCGCCGTCCGGCAGCCGCTTTTGGGAGACCAGCCGCCAGTGGTAAGTAAAGCGAGACGACCTGCCCAGATACTGCTTGTTCAGATATAGCGCCGAATCGGGAGAGCTGGTTTCTACGTAAATCGTCTCCGACCCCTGCAAACCCTGAAGTTGACCGGCAATGTCAAACTCCTTGGGGAAGTTATTCTGGTACCAGGCCGATACCGCCACGATCAGGAGCCCAAAGATCGCCGCCCAGGTCAGCGCGTAAATAACCAGGCCTTCCCGTTTGGCCTCGGGTATCGCATCCTTGACCGCGCTGCGCGCCTTGGCTTCGCCCACGAACAGGAAAAACACCAGCAGTGCAAACGGGCCATAGGTATAAAGCAGTTTGATCCAGTTCTCAGCATCCGGCATGTTGTCCCTCACGCCCTCCTTTGATTACTTAACCTATACGCCTTTTGTGCGCCAAAAACAATAGATATTGCTCCGGTTACTCGCATTTCTAAAGCGTGAGGTACTACGTGTAGCCCGTGGCATAAGGCTCCGCCTGGCTCCGCCTTGTGCACCCGAGCCTCTTCTTCCTCTGTGCTCTCCTCCCACCGCGCGCCCCTCGCGTGGTGACGCCCCTAAAACCTCAACTGGAGCCCGCCGAAGATTTCCCTGCTCGCCCCCGGCTGGTAGCTGTTGCCGTCGGGATCGGGCTCGGTGAAGGCGATGTAGCGCCTGGCCGTGAGGTTCCTGCCCGCTACAAACAGCGTGCCCCCCAACCCGCGGCGCTGCCAGCTTCTGCTGAAGCGCGCGTGGAGCAGCCCGTAGCCGTCGATCCATGTCTTATTTGTGGGGTCGATGAAAGCGCGCCCCCACACCTCGGTACCGGCGCCGATCGTCCAATTCCTGGCGAACTCCCACGACGCGTCGACATAGAGTTGCTGCCGCGGCGAATTCGGCAGGTCCTTGCCTGTCAGATTGCCGGAGTAAGTCAGGCTGTCGTATTTCGTGTAGACGAAATTCGAATAGGTGTAGGCGGCGGTGACAAAGGCTCCGCGCGCCGGCAGCCAGCGAACCGAGCTTTCCAATCCGTAGCGGCGGCTCTCGCCCGCATTCCCGTAGAAGGTTTCGAGCGGGCGGCTGGCCACGCGATAGCGTTCGAAGTCGCGCCGCGTGTCCAGGCGGAAGAAGGCAGCGTCCCAGAACAGCCGGGCGAGCGCGGATCCCCGAACCCCCACCTCCTCGCCGGTCGATGTGGCCGGCTCGAGCGACCGGTTGAACCCGCCCAGCGCCGCCGGATTGGCGTACAACTCCTCCGTGGCCGGCGGTAGAAAGCCCTGACCCCACGACGCGTACAGGCCGACATCCCTGGTGATACTCCGCGTGACGCCCAGGCGGCCGGTGACGCGGCTGAAGTTGGCGCTGCCCGAGAGATCGAGACCGCCTGCCTTGAGCTTGTCGGTGAGCTGGTTCCGGATCCCATCCAGCCGCAGGCTGCCCAGCAGCGTCCACTGGCCGCCGATGGCGAGCCGGTCGGTGAAGAAGGCCCCCACGCGGCGCTGCGTGATGTCCGCATCGGAGAGCACGCTGGCGTTTTCGACGGCGTTGCCCAGGTTGGGGTGGCGCAGGCTGGTGGTGAACTGCCAGTCGAGGTCCGTGCCCGCGCTGAAGGTGTTCCTCACCCGTCCCGAACCCCACTCGCCCTGGTACTGCAGCGAGCCGCCCGGGGCGGTCAGTTCGCGATGTTCCACCGAGGAAGGCACCGGCTCCTTGTACGTGGTGCGGCGCGTATAAAACTGGAACGAGAGCCGCTGCCGTTCGGCCGCGTCCCAC
This sequence comes from Candidatus Solibacter sp., assembly GCA_017883355.1. Classification (GTDB taxonomy): domain Bacteria; phylum Acidobacteriota; class Terriglobia; order Bryobacterales; family Bryobacteraceae; genus Solibacter. The sequence goes on along the minus strand of JADGNS010000122.1, from coordinate 913 downwards.
TCGCCGCTCACACCGCCCAGGACGCGGTGGGTCAACTGGTATTCGTTGTACGTGAGGGCGTCCGGGTTGGCCATGGTCCACCACTTATCGGACGGATAGCCCCAGTCCAGGTTCAGACCCTCGGCATTCTGGTTGAAGAACCCCGTGCCGATGAGGAACGGATTGAGGCGCAGCTTGCTGGTGGGGCGCACGCCCAGGCGGCCGTAGACGTTGTTGCCCCAGAACGCGGTCTGCTCGCGGTAGCCATCGCCCGCCGTGCGCGAGCCCGACATCAGGTAGGCGACGCCCCGTCCCGAACCGGACAGTTCCCCGTGGGTCTTATAGAAGCCGTTCGATCCGCCTTCGGCCGCCAGCGCGCCGTGGAACGGGGTGAACTCGGCGCCGCGCGTGCGGACATCGATCACCCCGCCCGCCGAGCCGCCGCCGTAAAGAAATGCCACCGGGCCGCGCACCACCGAGACTTCCTGCGCGCCGGCCCAGTCGATGTCGTACACGTCGGGCGCGAAGCCGCTCGGGTCGTTCAGCGGGACGCCGTCGTAGAGAACCTGGATGCCGCGGATGCCTCGCTCGCTCAAGATCCCCTGCCCGCGGATCGAGAGGTGCACGCGCTCGCCGTTGGCCTGGTTATCGATCTTCACGCCCGGCACGCTCCCCAGCGCCTCGTCGATGGCGATGCCGCGCGCCATGCGTTCCAGCATCTCCGGGCCGGCCACCGAAGTGGCGGCGGGTGTCGAGGCCAGCGTCAGGTCGAGCCGCGAAGCCACCACCTTCACCTCCTCCTTCACCACCGCCCGCGGCGTGAGCGACACATCCAGCGCGGCCCCGGCTTTGCCGTCGCAAATCACCGATTCCGGGTAGTAGCCCGCAAGCTCGAACCGCAGCCGGACCTGGACTGCCGCGCCCCCCGGCTCCA
>JADGNS010000121.1 GCA_017883355.1 Candidatus Solibacter sp. | reverse complement strand
ACGCCGGCGACGGCCGCTGCCGTGGTCGCGCCGGCGCCCCTGCCGCCGCCCGCCGCTCCGGCGTCCCGGCCCGCATGGCTGATACCCGCGGTGCTGTTGGCGATCGTGGCGCTGGCCGCGGGCCTCTACTTCGCCACCAGACCGGGCCCCAAGGCCGTTCCCAAGGTCGAAGCGCCGGCCGCGCTGCCCAAGACGATCGCCGCGAAGGGCGGCGAGATGGTGCTGGTGGAGGCGGGCGGTTTTCTAGCCGGCGAGAAGAAAGAGCCGGATACGCTGCCCGCGTTTTATATCGATAAGACCGAAGTCTCTAACGCCGCTTACGCGCAGTTCTGCGCCGAGACCAAACACGCCCCGCCCAAGGGCTTTGCCTTGGACAAGCCCGATCTGCCGGTGGTCAACGTCCTGATTCTGGATGCGCGCGCCTTCGCGGAATGGGCCGGCAAGCGGCTGCCCAAGGGACGCGAATGGGAGAAGGCGGCACGCGGTAAAGAGGGCTTTCTCTTCCCCTGGGGCAATGACCTGGACCCGAAGCGGGCCAACGTCGGCAGCGGCAAACTGCTGCCGGTTTCCGATCTGTCCATCGGCGCCAGCCCCTGCGGAGCGCTGAATATGTCGGGCAACGTCTGGGAACTCGTGGATCAGATGAGCCCGCCGGGGGGGCTAGCCCTCGCGGAGTTCACCAAGCTGTTCAAGGACCTGGAACTCGCCCCGCCCACGCGCGACGAGCCGTGGTACATGATTCGCGGCCAATCCTTCCGTACCGAGGAAAAGCTCGACCCAGCCGGTCTCTGGGATATCTTCACCGTGCCAGAGCGCGGTTCGACGATCGATATCGGGTTCCGCTGCGTCAAGGACGCGCGGTGAGTACGCCCTTCCTGCCAGACTGCTAAAATTGAAATTGGTTCCTCTATGGACCGTCCTGCCGCCGCCAATCCCGCTACCGCCCGAGACATCATCCTGGAGATCGTCCGCAACATGCGCGAAGGTCTCGAGCCGCTGCACTACTCCACCCTGCCGCCGGCCATCTTCCACGTCTACCTCCATACCAGCGACATGGAGCGGCTGCGCGGCATCCTGCCGCGTATCGTCGACGAAGCGCGCCGCGCGCTGGATGCCGAACTCGAAACCCTGAACCGCGCCTCGCTCGGCGAACGCCTGAAAATCGCGCGGCGCAGCGACCCCAGGATCGTGGCGCCCGAGGGCGGGTGGCAGATTCGCATTCTGGAAGACACCGACGAAGACGCCGCGCCGGGCGATATCGCCATCTCCAGCGAACTCGCCCTGCCCGCCAAGGACGAACTCGGGTCGGGATCCATGACCAAGCGCATCGCTACGCGCCGCATGGGCGGAGTGGAATCCACCAAGCAGAGCTACGATGCGCCGCCGGCCGTGCCCGCCGCGCCTGCTTCGGACGCGGGCGCGTTCGCCGTCATCGAGTATGAAGACTCTACCGGCCACAAGACCTACCGCATGACCAAGGACGAAATCGTGGTGGGCCGCGGGGGGCGCGATTACTGGACCGACATCAAGCTGGAAACGCTGCCCGACGTGTCGCGCGAACACTTCCGCCTGCGCCGCGACCCGGCGAGCGGGCAGTTCTTCTTAAAGGACCTGAGCCAGTTGGGCACCACGATCGACGGCGCCAAGGCGCCCTCCAGCATGGTGTTGGAAGGCGGAGAAAAGCGCGACCGCAACCTGGAGGCTTCGGTGCCACCCCGCGCGCGCATCGGTCTCGCGGGCGTGGTGTTCCTGGAGTTCCGAAGCACATCGAATGGTTAAGACCAACGTCAGGTGCGCGGGGGCGAGCGACCCCGGCCGCGTGCGCAGCAACAACGAGGACGCGTTCCACATCGATGTGGAGCGCGGCATTTTCCTCGTAGTGGACGGCATTGGCGGGCAGGCCGCCGGCGAGCAGGCGGCGGAAATCGCCGTGCAGCGGGTGCGCGCGCGCCTGGAGCGGCAGACCGGCACCATCGAACAGCGCGTCCGCGAGGCCATCACCATGGCCAATAACGAAATTCTGCGCGCGGCGCGAGCCAACCCGGAATTCGCCGGCATGGCGTGCGTGCTCACTCTCGCCGTGCTGGAGAACGGCGCGGCGGTGGTGGGCCACGTGGGCGATTCGCGGCTCTACCAGGTGCTCCGCGGCGAAATCCGCAAGGTCACGCACGATCATTCTCCGGTGGGCGAACGCGAAGACAGCCGCGAGTTGAGCGAGGCGGACGCCATGCGCCACCCGCGCCGCAATGAGGTCTTTCGCGATGTGGGCAGCGAGGAGCATACTCCCGGGGACGCCGATTTTATCGAAGTGCAGAGCTTTCCGTTCGATTCCGAGAGCGCGCTGGTGTTGTGCAGCGATGGCCTGAGCGACCAGGTCCCCTCGGCGGAGATTCGCGCCGCCGTGGAGCGCAATGCCGGCAATCCGGAAGGCGCGGTCCGGGAACTCATTGCGGCGGCCAATCGCGCCGGAGGCAAGGACAATGTAACGGTGCTGGTGGTGGAGGGCGAGCAGTTCACCGCGCCGGTGGTCGCCGCGCCGGAGGCTCCGCGCAGCCCGTGGGCCGCGCGTGCGCTCCTGTTTTTCACGGCCGGGTTCCTGGCGGCGGTGGTGCTGGGCTGGTTGACGCGGACCATGTGGCAGCCTGCGCCGGTAGTGATCGCGCCGCGCGTGATCGCCGCCACCACCACCATCGCCGCCGCCATGGCCGAAGCCCGCGCCGGCGACATCGTGGAAGTGCCCGAGGGCGAGTATCGCGAGCAGGTGCGCCTCAAGGACGGCGTCACCCTGCGCGCGCGCGTCCCTCGCGAGCCTAAATTGCGCGCCGCGCCCATGAGCAGCGGACCCGCCGTCATCGCCGAAGGGGTCAAGGGGGCGCGCCTCAGCGGCTTCCGCATCCTGGCCGACCCCCAGATGCCGCTTTCCACCGGCATTCTGCTGCGCGATTCCGCCGTGGAGATCGACGATGTCGAAGTCAAAGGCGCCGGCGTCGGCATCGAGATTCGCGGCAGCGCGAGCCCCGTGCTGCGCGCTAATGCCGTCCGCGATTGCCTGGCCGAAGGCGTGCTCATCCTCGGGCCGTCCGCGCCGTGGCTCTCGCACAACCTGATCCAAAACAATAAGGGTGCGGGAGTGGCCGCGCGCGACGGCGCCAAACCATCGCTGCTCGGCAACACGTTCGACCGCAACGTGCTGGAACCGCCCGCCACGGACGCGGTCAAGGCGCTCAACTTCTTCCTGCCCGCGCCCGCCCCGGCCCGGCCAAGCCGCCCCGCGCGCCCCGCGGGAGAGGCCAAACAATGATGGCCCCCGCCCTAACCCCGCGAAGGTGTAGCCAGACCATCAGGCGACATCCCCGCAGAGGCGCAGAGACGCCGAGGCAAGCGCAGAGAAGACAGAAGAGGGCTGGACGAATTGCTTCCTCTGGGGCGGGGCCGAATTTGTTTTTGCCTTCCTCTGCGCTTATCTCTGCGTCTCTGCGCCTCTGCGGGGAATTAACTCTCTCGTACGGTCCAATCTTCCCGCACGAGGGCACACCATGATCGCCCCGGCCAGCCGCAAAATCGGCAAGTATGAAATCGTCCGCAAGCTGGGACGCGGCGGAATGGCCGACGTGTACCTCGCCCAGGACACGGAGAACGGCAGCACCGTGGCGCTCAAGCTGATCGAGCACGCCACCGACGCCGATACCCTCGCCGCCATCGAAGCCGAACGCCGCGGCGCCGAGTTGCAGGCGCACCTGGCCGCCATCGACCCGCGCGTGGTCCGCGTGTACGGCGCGGGCGACGCCGACGGCTTCTTCTACGTCGCCATGGAGTACATCGACGGGCAGGATCTGGCGGAGTTGATGCGCCGCGGGCCGCTCGCCATCGGATTCGCCACCGAAGTCGCCATCGCCGTCGCCAAGACTCTCGACAACGCGCACAATCTGCAAATCGCCATCGACGGCAAGGATTTTTGCGGCGTGGTCCACGGCGACATCAAGCCGAAAAACATTCGCATCGATGCGCACGGCGAAGTGCGCGTGCTGGATTTCGGCATCGCCAAGGCGCTTTCCATGTCGCGCCGGTTGACGCGCAACGAGTTCGGCAGCGTGCCCTACGCTTCGCCGGAGCGGCTCGACCTGGGCGAAGTCAATGTGGGCTCGGACTTGTGGTCGCTGGCCGTCATGCTTTACGAGATGGTCACCGGCATGCAGCCCTACCACGCCGGCACCACCGAGCGGCTGGAGCGCATGATCCGCTCGCGCATCGCGCCCCCTCCCGCGCCCGATCCCTGCCCCGAGGCGCTGCGCCGCATCCTCATCAAGGCGATGGCGCCGAACCCGGAGCTCCGCTACCCATCCGCCCGCGAGTTCGGCGCCGACCTGGAGGCATTCCATGGCGGGACTCCGGTGGCCGCGGTGAGCGAAGATCTGGAGGCCACTCGGCGCACGTTCCGCCCCAGCGAAAATGCCGCGGACGAAGCCACGCGGCGCACCGCGGACTCCGCCGCGCCCTCCGACGCCACCCGGCAGACCAAAGCGGCCGGCCCACCTAAGCCCGCGCCGCCAAGGCCCAGCGCCTACGGCGTCACCATGCGGGTCCTGCTAGGGCTGCTGCTCTCTGGCGTCCTCTATGGCGGGTGGGTGATGGCCTCGAACTACCTGCTTTATCAGCACGGCCAGCAATTGGCCCGCGAGGTGGAAGCCGAACAACTGACCGATCTCGACCAGATATGGGCCAGATGGACGGAACTTTCCAAGGGCAATGCCTCGTCTCTCCTATTGCACGGACCGCGCAAAGTGGTGAAGCAGAAGTTTGTCGCGGCGGCGGACCACGTGATCGATACTTACCGCAACAACGAATCGCAGTTGATCTACGAGAAGGAGTGGGAACGCGCGCGCACCATGGCGGCGCGCGCTCTGGCGGTAGACCCGGAGGATAGCGTCCGCGGCAAGATCCGCCTGTGCGAAGGCCATCTGGCGCGCATCAACGGCACCAGCCATCGCAGCGCGCAGGAGCTGAATCTCGCCGTGGAGAAGTTCGATGAGGCGCAGAAGTTGCTGCCCAAATCGCCCGATCCCGAGCTCGGCCTGGCGCGCGTCTACGTCTATGGCCTGAAGGATATCGACAAAGGTTACGAGGCCCTGCAACAGGCGCAGAAGCGCGGCTACGCATTGGGCAATCGCGAGAAATCGCTGCTCGCCGATGGCTACCGCGACCGCGGCGACCGGCTATGGTGGGATTCGCGCAATGTGCGCGGGTTGCCGGCGGAGAAGGACCAGATCCAGCGCGCCGCCGACGATTACAAGCGCGCCGAAGAGCTGTATCAGGGCATCTCGCCGTGGGGCAAGTCGATCGTCAACGTGGTGCGCGTGCGGCTCAGCCTGGAGAGCGTGAATTTCCGGCTGCAGCAGATCGAGAGCGACCCTCACTGATATGGCCGTCACGCGCAGCGGATCGGTGGAGCGCGCTTCCGCGCGAAGACTCCCGGGACAACGCGCCGGCTGGCGCGGCCGCGAGTTCCTGCTCACCTTGCTGGCGAGCCTGCTGGTGGCGGCCGGACTGTACCAGGTGCACGGGGCCAAATCGGAAGGTCTCGGCGAGGTGGAGGCCGGCCTCACAGCCAAGCGCCTGCTTAACTTGAATAACCTGGGCGCGCGCGAGGAGCTGCTCCCGGCGCTCGCCCCGTTCTTCCCCAACAGCCGTGAGCGCGACGTGGCGGCGCGCGAGATCTACTACCTCACGGGCAGCCTCTCCAACGTCGGCGGCATCGCGCACAAGAAGCTGCTCACCAGCGAGCAATTTCGCCAGTTGAAACCCCTCCTGGTGGTGCGCAGGCCGGCGCTGTTCCAGCGCACGTTCTATTTTTGGTGCGTCGTCTTCTTCGGCGCGTTCTGGCTGGTGCACGTGTTCTGGAGCCTGCGCGGGTTTCAGGGCGACCAATTCTTTTTGCCGGCGCTATTGGCGCTGAGTGGCATCGGATTGATCCTCATGGTGAGCCTGCGCGATCCGGTGCGCGACAACCTGCTGTTCGTGGATTTCGCGCAGGGCGCGGCGGGCGGCGTGGTGCTGCTGGCCGCGCTCAGCGGGTTCAACTACGAGCGGCTGACCGGCAAGTTGAGCTTCGTGCCGCTGCTCGCCAGCTTCGCGCTCTCCGTGCTGCTGGTGCTGTTCGGCTCCGGTCCGGGCACTAGCGACGCCAAGGTGAACCTGCTCGGCTTCCAGCCGGTGGAGATCATCCGCGTGTTGCTGGTGTTCTTCCTGGCGGGGTATTTCGCCAAATGTTGGGACGTGCTGCGCCACGCGCGCGAAAACCGTCCGGCGCTGGCCGCGCTGACCTCGCGCCTCGATATCCCGCCGGTGGAGTACACCCTGCCCGCGCTGGTTTCGGTGGCGCTCTCGCTGGTGTTCTTCTTTCTGCAAAAGGATATGGGGCCGGCCCTGGTGTTCGCCTGCCTGTTTCTGACGCTCTACGGGGTGGCGCGCGGCAGCGCCTTCGTGCCGCTGGCCGGCGTGACGCTGCTGGGCGCGGGTTTCGCGTTCGGCTATGTGCTCGGCGTGCCGCACACCGTCAAGGAGCGCGTCTCCATGTGGCTTTCCCCCTGGGACAACCTGGTGCACGGCGGCGATCAACTGGCGCATTCGCTGTGGGCGTACGCCACGGGCGGAATCGCGGGGACCGGCATGGGCCGGGGCGACCCGCAATTCGTGCCCGCCGGGCATACCGACCTGATCCTCTCCGCGCTCGGCGAGCAATGGGGGTGGATCGGCATCGCGGCGGTCTTCGCGCTCTACGCGTTCCTGGTCTACCGCAGTTTCCGCATCGCCCTGCGCGCGCGCTCCGACTACGAATTCTTCCTGGCCGTCGGGATCGGCGCCGCGACAGCACTACAGATCCTGCTGATCGCCGGCGGATCGCTCGGCGTGCTGCCGCTCTCCGGCGTGGTCACCCCGTTCCTCAGCTACGGCCGCACCGCCATGCTCGTCAATTTCGCCATGTTCGGCATCCTGCTGGGGACAGACCAGACTGTCCCAAGCCGCGCTTTTGGCGGCGCGTGGACAGTCCTGTCTGTCCCCGGCTCTGTCCCCGGTTCTGTCCCCGGCTCTGTCCCCGGTTCTGTCCCCGCGACCCAGCCTTTCCGCCTTCCCCTCACCGTCGCGGGCGTCTTCTTCGCCATCGCCGCCGCCGTCATCGTGGCCAAGGCCGCCTACATCGAAGTCTTCCGCAGCGGGCCCACCATTGGCGCGGGAACGCTCGTGGTACAAGCCGATGGCGGACGCCGCTACCAGTACAATCCGCGCCTGCAGGAGATCATGCGCGACATCCCCAAGGGCACCATCTACGACCGCAACGGCCTCCCGCTGGCCACCAGCAATTGGAGCGAGCTCGAGAAGCACCGCGCCGATTACCAGGCCCTCGGCATCGATATCGACCGCGCCTGCCCGCGCGCCGAAGCTCGCCACTATCCTTTCGGCGGGTTGATGTTCGACCTGTTGGGCGACTTGCGCACGCGCACCCGCTGGGGCGCCACCAACACCAGTTTCGTGGAGCGCGATTCGGCGCGCCGCCTGCGCGGCTATGACGACCGGCCCGCGCTCGTGGAAGTCAAGAATCCCTCCACCGGCAAGATGGATCGCGTGCTGCGCTACGATTACCGCGAGTTGGTGCCGCTCTTGCGCCACCGCCGCGAGCCCAACCATCCCGAGGTGCGCCGCGTGCTGGACCGGCCGCGCGACGTGCGCATGTCGATTGACGCGCGCTTCGAAGTGAAAGTCGCCGAGATCCTGCGCAATCAATTGAAGCAGGCCGGCCAGACCAAGGGCGCGGCCGTGGTGATGGACCCGGCCACCGGCGACCTGCTGGCCGCCGTCAGTTTCCCCCTGCCAGTAGAGGGTGTTGTGCAGGACGAGGCGAATCCCTACCTGGACCGCGCGCGCTACGGTCTCTATCCGCCGGGCTCCACGTTCAAAGTGGTGACCGCCATGGCGGCCCTGCGTAAGGACGCGCAACTGGCCCACAAGACGTACCAGTGCGAGCGCCTGCCCGATGGCCGCGTGGGCAACTTCCTGAAGGGTTCCAAGCGCCCCATCCGCGACGACGTGCAGGATAAATCGCCGCACGGCACGCTCGATCTGGAGCACGGCCTCATCGTCTCCTGCAACGCCTACTTCGCGCAGTTGGGCGCCTACGATGTGGGCGCCGACGCGCTGCACGATACCACCACGCTGCTCGGCATCGCCGCCGCCTCGCCGGATACCGCCGCGGAATTGAAGAAGGCGCTGGCGCAATCGGCCTACGGACAAGGCGAAGTGGTGGCGTCGCCGTTCCAGATGGCGCGCGTGGCCGCCACCGTCGCCAACAACGGCGCCATGCCGCAGGGCCGCTGGCTGGCCGACGAGAATAACGGACGCGTATCGCCGCCCGCCGCCATCCTGCCGCCCGATGCGGCCGCCACGCTGGGCCGCTTCATGCGCGAAGTGGTGACCAGCGGCACCGGGCGGCGCGGCGCGGCCAGCGTCGCTGTCGCGGGCAAGACCGGCACCGCGGAACTCGCCGATGCGCCATCGCACGCCTGGTTCATCGGCTTCGCGCCGTACGGCGGGGCGGCGCGCAAGATCGCCTTCTCGGTGTTGATAGAGAATGGAGTGTACGGCGGTACGGCGGCCGCACCGGCCGCGGCGGAGATAGTCAACGCGGCCGTCAAAATGGGCCTGATCCAGGTGGGACCTCAACCATGAGCCTTTTTTCGGAAATCGAGAAAACCATCGAGCGCGGGTTCCATCGCTGGACCGAGCGCATGTTCGGCCCGGCCGATTCCAATGAGTTGCTGCTCTTGCACCGCGCGATTCTTTCGGAGGTGGAAGGCAAGGTCCAGATCGTCGCCCGCGGACGCCGCGTCTTCCCGTTCGCGCGCGTGGTGGTGACCCTGGTGGCCGCCGAAGCCGAGCGCCGCACCATCCTGCAAGCCGCTTTCGGCGAGCGTCTCGGCGCGGACATCCGCGAGGCCATGGAAGGCAGCCAGTGCCAACTGCCGCGCGGATTTTCCGTGGAAGTGTGCACCTCTGAAGCCGGCTTGCGCGCCTTTGAGATCGCGTATCCGGCCGAG
>JADGNS010001072.1 GCA_017883355.1 Candidatus Solibacter sp. | reverse complement strand
AGGACGTCCGCCTGCTCTACTCCTCACCGGAGTTTCTCTTTCTGCTTTGCCCCATCGTTCTTTATTGGCTCAGCCGAACCTGGCTGCTGGCGCATCGCGGAGAATTGGAGGAAGACCCGGTTACGCTCGCAATCGTGGACCCTGTCAGTTACGGGGTGGCCCTGGCCTCGGCGGCCGTCATCGCCGCGAGCATGGTACACGTGAACTGGTAGGATGACGAAACACGGAGGCCACTCAGCCTTCGAAGTTATTGAACTGGCTTTCGGCACATTTAGTATGCCCAGTCAATCCGCCGCAACTTTGCGCAGACAACCCGCAGCGCCGTCGCCCTCCGAACGAATTCTCTCCTGGGGCCGTTACCCGAAAATCGCGCACCAGCATGTCCACAAGCCTGCATGGAACGACCAGTTGCCGGACATTCTCAGAACTGCCGCGCCCGGTTCCCTGCTCCCTTATGGTCTCGGCCGCAGCTACGGCGACTCTTGTCTCAACGCCGGCCGCGAACTGATCGACTGCCGCCGTCTCAACCGCATCCTCGGTTTCGACGAATCCACTGGCATGCTCCGCTGCGAAAGCGGCGTCAGCCTCTCCGACATCATCGACGTATTCCTCCCCAAGGGATGGTTTCTTCCCGTCACGCCCGGCACCCGCTTCGTCACTATAGGCGGAGCCATTGCCAACGATGTACACGGCAAGAACCATCACTGCGCTGGAACTTTCGGCGCTCACGTCCGCCAAATCGGCCTGCATCGCTCGAACGACGGTCTGGTAATCTGCAATCCCGAAGAAAATCCCGACATGCTGCGCGCCACCATCGGCGGTCTCGGTCTCACCGGCGTCATCGCCTGGGCAGACATCCAACTCAAACGCGTGGCTGGTCCCTGGATCGACGCCGAGTCCATTCCCTTTCAGTCCCTGAACGCTTTTCTCGACCTGAGCCGCGAAAGCAACGACCGCTTCGAATACACCGTGGCCTGGCTCGACGGTTTCGCCGGGAAGAACCCTCGTGGCATCTTCTTTCGCGGCAACCATGCTGCCGATTATGGTAAGGAATTCCACCCGAAGCGCAGCCCGAAATTGCCTTTCGCACTGCCGGCCTGGATGCTCAACCGTTACTCTGTAAAAACCTTCAACACCGCCTACTACAGGATTCACGCGGCCAACAAAAGCGGAGCCGTCGTTCCTTATGACTCGTTTTTCTACCCGCTTGATTCCATCCGGCAATGGAACCTGCTCTACGGCAAGCGCGGTTTCCTGCAATATCAGTGCGTCATCCCGGAAACTAACGTCGAAGCTTTCGAGGAGTTACTCGATCGCATCGCGCGCTCCGGCATGGGGTCTTTCTTAGGCGTGCTGAAGCAATTCGGCTCTGCGCCACCGGCTGGCATGCTCTCGTTCCCGCGCCCCGGACTCACCATCGCGCTCGACTTCGCCATGCGAGGCGAGCGCACCCTCAAACTTATGCAGTCACTCGATGAGATTGTTCAGCAAAGTGGCGGAGCGCTCTACCCCGCCAAAGACGCCCGCATGAGCCCCGCGCTGTTTGAAGCCTCGTTCCCGCGCTGGCGCGGCTTTGTTCCCTACATCGACCCGAAGATGTCCTCCTCATTCTGGCGACGTGTGATGGGGGCCCAATAACAATGACAGTCAACGCCCACTCCACAACTCCGCGCCCCGCAGCCACGCCCGCAACTGCCATGAAGAAAATCATCGTCCTCGGCGCCACTTCCGGCATTGCGCTGGAAGTTCAGCGTCAACTGGCTCACCAGGGCTGCGAGTTACTCCTCGTAGCTCGCTCACCCCAGCGCCTCGCGGATCTCCAATCCGACCTGTTAGTCCGTGGCGCTCAACAAGTTTTGACTTACTCTGCCGACTTGGCTTCCATTCAGCAGCACGCCGCCATTTTTGAATTTGCGCGCCACTCTTTCCCCGACTTTGACACCGTGCTCCTCGCTTACGGCTCCATGCGCAACCAGAAGGATTCCGAAACCTCGGTCGACGTTCTCCTGGAAGAATTGCAAGTCAACTTTGTCAGCGCGACCGCGATCCTCACGCTCTTCGCCGCCGATTTGGAACGGCGGCGCACCGGATGCCTGGCTGCCATCACCTCCGTCGCCGGAGATCGAGGGCGCCGCTCCAACTACGTCTACGGTTCCGCCAAAGGCGCTCTCTCCCTGTTTCTCCAGGGACTTCGCAGCCGCCTTCATCCCGCCGGCGTCCGCGTCATCACGATCAAGCCCGGACCTGTCCAGACTCCCATGACCGATCACCTGCCCAACTCCGCACGCTTTGTCGATCCGGAGCAGGTTGCCCGCGACATCGTGCGCGCCCTCGAACGCCGCTCCCCTGACGTCCTGTACACACCAAGAATCTGGCGCTACATTATGACTGCCGTGCAACAGATTCCGGAAACCATCTTCAAGCGCTTATCCTTCTGACAGCTCTTGTGTAGCGCGGACACTCCTGTCCGCGTGCCCTTTGCGCATCTTCCGCACGCGGCGACGCGCGACGAAGCGAGCCCATAGAAAAAGGGCCGCATCGCTGCGGCCCTTCGCATTACTGACAACTGGGTACTGGCTACTGGGAACTAGTCTTACCTTCTTCCGCGTCCACCGCCACCACCGCCGGAGTGGCCACCACCGTGACCACCTCCCGGACCGCCGCCCGGGCCACGTCCGCGTCCGCGCCGCCGGCGATTGCGATCGCCAGC
>JADGNS010001071.1 GCA_017883355.1 Candidatus Solibacter sp. | reverse complement strand
CCAAAATACGAGACCAGATATACTTCCCCGTCATGCAAGTGCCCGATAAGTTCATGTTCGAAGCCGTGGCGGGACTCTGGCTGGTGCTGCGCACCGCTCCCGAGCCTCTGAGCATGGTCTCCGCCGTGCGCGCCCGAGTTGCCGGTCCCACCAAGGACCAGCCTGTCTACGCCGTCCGAACCATGGAGCAGATCATTTCGGGATCGCTCGCCGAGCGCCGCTTCACCATGCTGGTGCTCATCATCTTCGCGGCCACCGCCCTGCTGCTGGCCGCGGTGGGAATTTACGGCGTCATGTCCTATGCGGTGACGCGACGCACGCATGAGCTCGGAATCCGTGCCACCTTGGGAGCTTCGCGGCGGGAGATCGTCGGACTGGTCCTGCGCGAAGGGATGAAGTTGGCCGCGATTGGAATGGTCGCGGGGCTGCTGGCGGCCATGGCACTCACGCGATTCATGGCAGGCTTGCTGTACGGCGTCCGCCCGGCCGACCCGGCGACGCTGGCGGCTGTAGCGCTGCTGCTGGGAGGCATTGCGCTGCTGGCGTGTTACCTCCCCGCGCGGCGGGCCACCGCGGTCGATCCGGTCGTCGCCTTGCGGTGCGAGTGAACGTCGCCTGGCGCGGGCGCATGAGTCGGTTCCCACGCGTAAGACCGCGCCATGGCAGGTGAGAAGAAACTCGCCGCGGGTGGGGCATGCGATCCATCCGGCCGGAGGCCCGGCCATGCCTCATGCCGGTGCTTCTTCGACCCCTTCAGGCAGCCGTCCTTTCGCGGTTGGCGAAGTTCCAGGCGTGGGCGACGATCGTCCGCAGGCCGGCGTATTGCGGGGACCAGCCCAGGCGGTCGCGGAGTTTCTGACTGCTCGCGACCAGGCTGGGGGGGTCGCCCTCGCGCCGCGGACCCACTACGTACGGAACTTTCTTGCCGGTGACTTCCTCCACCGCGCGGATCATCTCCATCACGCTGCTGCCGGCGCCGGTGCCGACGTTGAACTGGTCGCTCGCGCCACCGTCCAGCAGGTACTCCACCGCCAGAATGTGCGCCTGCGCGAGATCGTAGACGTGGATGTAATCGCGAATGCAGGTACCGTCCGGGGTGGCGTAGTCGTCGCCGAAGACGGTGATGGGCTTTCCGCTCTGGACGGCGCGAAGGACGAGGGGGATCAGGTGCGTCTCGGGCTCGTGCTCTTCGCCGAGCGCGGCCTCGGGATCGGCGCCGGAGGCGTTGAAGTACCGCAGGCAGACGCTGGTGAGCTGATGGATCTGGTCGAACCAGCGGAGCAGCGTCTCCACCATCACCTTGGATTCGCCGTAGGGGTTGACCGCCTGGATCGGGAAAGTCTCCAGGATGGGCGAAGTGTGCGGATTGCCGTAGACGGCCGCGGTGGAAGAGAACACGATGTGCTTCACGCTTGCTTGCACCATGGCGTCCAGCAGGGAAAGCGAGCCGGAGACGTTGTTGGTGAAATACCGCGCAGGCTCGCGCATGGATTCGCCGACGGCGATAAAGGCGGCGAAGTGGATCACGGCGTCGCACTGCTTTGCCTTCATAAGGCCGATGAGCGCGGCAGTGTCGGAGAGATCGAGCTCATGCAGCCGGTCGGCGGGCACGTTGTGGCGATATCCCTTGGAGAGGTTGTCGACAACGGTGACGTCGTGGCCCTGCTGGAGCAGAAGGCGGACGGTGTGGGAGCCGATATAGCCGGCTCCGCCGGTAACGAGAATTTTTCTTGGAGTCACGGGGTATGAACTCGATTGTAGTAGCATGACGGTGCGATGCCAAATGGAGCCGGGTTGTTTGTGCGCGCCGCCGCACAATTGGGGCTGGACCCCATCTTCACGCTGGTGGGGGATCACCTCAACGAAGTCCTGGCCGCGGCCGGGCGCGCAGGAATACGCGTGGTGGATATGCGGCACGAATCGGGTGTCACCCACGCCGCCGATGCCTGGGCGCGGATTCACCGCCGGCCCGCGCTCTCGCTGGTAACGGGCGGTCCGGGACACACCAATTCGCTGACCGGCATCGCCACCGCCAATCAGGCGGGCAGTCCGCTGATCGCGGTGAGCGGCTCTCTGGCACGCGGGCTCGCGGACCGCCAGGCGTTCCAGGATATCGACCAGGTGGGCATGGCGCGTCCGGTGGTGAAGTGGGCGGCGGAGGTGCCGTCGGCGGGGGAGGTTCCGTTCTACTTGCAGCGGGCGTACACGGAGGCGAATTCGGCCCGGCGCGGTGCGGTGCATCTCACGATTCCGGTGGATGTGTTCACGGGCAGTGCCGTGGACACGGCGCGTCGGGTCGACGTGCGCGGCACGACCCCACCCGGCGCGGACCTCGAACCGGCGACGGAGTTGCTGCGCGCCGCGAAGCGGCCGGTAGCGATCGCGGGCAGCGGGGTGTGGTGGAGCGGCGCGGAGGCGGCGCTGCGAGCCTTTATCGAGCGCACACAGATTCCGCTCTACACCATCACCATGGCGCGCGGCACCGTGCCGGACGATCATCCGCTCTCCATGGGCTATGCGGATCCCGCGCTGAACTACGCGGTGCACACGGTTTTTCGCGAGGCGGACCTGTTTCTGGTGGTCGGCAAGCGGATCGACTACCGGCTGGCGCTGGGCGGCACGCGCCTGTTTCCCGCGGAGGCGAAGTTCATTCAGATCGACATCCACCCGCAGGAACTGGGGATGAATCGCGCGCTCGACGCGGCCATCTG
>JADGNS010001070.1 GCA_017883355.1 Candidatus Solibacter sp. | reverse complement strand
TCAGCGTGGAGCGCTTGGAAGAGGCGCTCAAAGCCATCGAGTACCCCAACGTGCAGACGGTGCAGATTATCTTCAACTGCTTCCGGCAGCGTCCGGCCGAATTATTCTTTGAGCAGGCGAAGCGCAGGCAGGTAGGCATTCTGGCGCGGGTTCCGTTGGCCAGTGGCCTGTTGAGCGGCAAACTGACGCGCGATTCGCAATTCGCCAAAGACGACCACCGCCAGTTTAACCGTCACGGAGAGGCCTTCGACGTGGGCGAAACATTCTCCGGCGTGGACTACGAGACCGGTCTCGCCGCGGTGGAGGAGATACGCCGTCTGCTGCCGGCGGGGGTCAGTATGGCGCAATTCGCGCTGCGCTGGATCCTGATGCACGACGCCGTGACCTGCGCCATCCCGGGTGGCAAACGGCCTTCGCAGGTGCGGGACAATTGCGCGGCGAGCGGTCTGCCGCCGCTGAACGATGCGGCGATGGCGGCGATTCGCGGCATCTACGATTCCAGGATTCGCGCTTCGGTCCACCAGCGCTGGTAGGCCGTGAAAGAGACAGTTTTCCGGCAAAGTCGCGAAGACGGCAAAAAGCAAAACCAGTGCGCTTTCCTGGCGCGCACGGCACCGCGGAATACAAAACTAACCTCTACCCGTACCTAAAAGACACTCTTGTTGCTCGAAATATAAGATGGTCCGAGGCAAGCGTCAAGCCATATAATCTAAAGTGTCCGTTTAGTTTTTCTAAATCGAATGGAACTGGGACAATTGCGGGTCTTTCTGGCGGTAATGGACACGGCCAGCGTAACCCGGGCGGCGGAATTGGTGGGGCTTACCGCGGGAGCGGTGAGCCAGCAGTTGCGCGCGCTGGGCGCCGACCTTGGGGTGGAACTCTTCGTCCGCGCGGGCCGCAAGATCGCCCCGACCGCGCACGCCCTCCGGTTGGCCGAACATGCGCGCGCCGTGCTGCACCAGGTGGGCCGGATGGAACAGGAGTTCCGCAAGGACGAGGCCAGCGACAACCGTCCGTTTCACTTCGCCACCGGGGCTACGGCGCTGATCTACCGTCTGGGCAAGCCGCTGCGGCTGCTGCGCCGCCGGTTTCCGCAAACCGAGATTCTGGTGACGGTGGCCGCCACCGAGGAAATCGTGGCCGGCCTGCTGGCGCGCCGGTTCGATCTGGGCCTGATCTCCATGCCCGTTCCCGAGGACAAACTGACCATTCTGCCGCTGTTTGAGGAAGAGTTGATGGGGCTTCGTCCGGCGCATGGGCGCTCCGGCGGCGCCAAGATCGTCCAGTTGCCGCCGGAACAGTTGAACGATGCGCCGTTTCTGCTCTATCCGCCGCGCAGCAACATGCGGCTGAGTATCGACACCTTCTTCCACCAACTGGGGATTACGCCGCGGGTGATCATGGAGGCCGACGATACGGAAGCCATCAAGCGTCTGGTGGAGTCGGGTTTCGGCTACTCGATGCTGCCGGAGTTTTCGTTGCGGGGGCAGAGCCGTTTCCTGGAGCTCTTCCGGGTGGCGGGGCAACGCCTGTTCCGGAAGCAGGCGCTGGCGATGCCGCGGACGGAGTACCCGCGGGCGCTGACGCAGTCCATCGCCCGTGAGATCCAAGGGGCGCTGGCGAGGAGTTGAGGCACCGGGGCGAAGATTTCGACAGTACTTGTGGAAGGTTCAGACAGCGCACTCTGATACTATTTAGGCATGCCTGACAATGGACTTTTCTCGCTGACCGGCCAAGTGGCGGTTGTTATCGGAGGAGGCGGAGTTCTCGCCGGGGCGATGGCCACGGGTCTGGCGGAAGCCGGAGCGGAGATCGCCATTCTGGACGTCAGCAAGGACGGCGCGGACGCCCGTGCGCGTGCGATCGAGGCAATGGGACACGCGGCGATCGGCGTGGAAAGCGACGCTACCAGCAAGACCGGCCTCGAGCAGGCGCTGGCGGAGGTGCTGAAGCGCTTCGGCCATGTGGACATTCTGTTGAATGCGGCCGGAGTGAATTCCGGCACGCCATTTTTCGAGATCACGGAAGCGGAATGGCATAGGATTCTGGATATCGACCTGACCAGCGTTTTTCTGGCGTGCCAGGTATTCGGCAAGGCGATGGTGGATGCCGGGAACGGCGGATCCATCATCAACATCTCTTCGGCCTCGTCGGGGCCGCCGCTCTCGAAGGTATTCACCTACGCCGTGGCCAAGGGGGGCGTCAATCAAATCACGCAGTTTCTGGCGCGCGAACTGGCGCCGAACAACATTCGCGTGAATGCCATTCTGCCCGGCTTCTTCCCGGCGGAGCAGAACCGCAAACTGCTCACCGAGGACCGCGTGGCCAGCATTATGGGACATACGCCGATGCACCGCTTCGGAGAGAGCAGCGAATTGGTGGGAGCGGCGGTGTATCTGGCGTCGCGCGCGGCGTCCTCGTTTGTGACCGGGTCGATCCTGAGGGTGGACGGCGGCTTTACGGCGATGACGATCTAAGCGCGCAACGGTAACATCGGTCCTATTACTATCAGCGTGCCGGAATGGTGCGTACCGGACTTTTTCGTGGATAGTCCTGGTGCACAATGCTAGTTAATGACCATTACCTATCCAAATGGAACGGTGCAGAAAGCAATCGTGCTCTCGCACGAAGAGCACGAGATCCGCGCTGTTGCCGCCGGTTGCGATGACGTCCTGGTTTTCACTCGCATCGAGGGCACCTGGATCTCGGAAG
>JADGNS010000120.1 GCA_017883355.1 Candidatus Solibacter sp. | reverse complement strand
CCCCACCGGATCGGCCAGGGCCTCCATGCCTTCGTACCTCTCCGACGACTGGACATCTCCGCTGGTCAGAATTTCATCGACGCGGCTGAACTTGCGGCCGCGCAAGAGCGGGGGCGCACCTGCCGGCGCCTTGGCCGTGGCGCGGGCCAGCGCCGCCGCGCGGTCGTAGCCGGGCGTCGCGATGGCCTGCGATTCCCGGGCGGCGGCCTTCGGACCGAGCTTCTGAATGCGCGCGCGGATCTCGTCCGCCGCCGTTCCCAACGCGGAGTGCAGGTTCGGATCGTCGTTGAAATCGGAGAGATTCACGCCGCTGAGATCCGACGGGAGATGAAGGTCCTGGCCGCGCGGTTTGATCATGAAGACGCGGTCCCTGCCCAGGCGGCCGGCGAACATGCCCAGCTCGAAGAGGACGTTGTCGCGAACCGCTTTGGTTTCGACGCTCTCGTTCTGGCGGTTGAGGATCAGGATGTCTTCCGGCAGAAAGATGAAGGCCCCGAAGTCGTTATCGTCGAGCGCCGCGATCAGATCGTCCAACGGGTAACTGCCGGTGTGGAAGATACCCTGATTCCACAAGCGGACCCAGGCATCGTAATCGAGATTCTGTTTGACCGCTCTGGCGTGGGACAGACCGCCCACCGAGGAGCCCACGAAGACTTTGATCTTATCCATGCGCCCTCCACCCTCCAGCTTGCAGCAGGCTATCAGTATATCGCGGGCAGGAACCGAGCTGGCCGCCTGCTTCGGACGCGCGCGGCGCGCCTGGCGGCCTGATAGTGTGGGATCAGGCAGCTATCGAGAAACTATGCGGAAACCGGCGGTATTCCTGGCTCACGGATCACCCATGTCGGCGTTGGGCGGCGACGCTCATGCGGCGGCGTTGCGCGCGTTTGGCGACAAGCACTCGGACGCGCGCGGCATGCTCATCATTTCGGCGCACTGGCAGGTGTCGCGGCCGCTGCGCGTGACGGGTTGGGACCACATGCCGTTGCTCTATGACTTCGGCGGGTTTCCGGACGAGCTGTACCGCATCCAATACCCGTCGCCGGGAGACCCGGGGTTGGCGGCCCGGATCGCGGGCGTGCTGCTGGCCGGCGATCAGGACACCACCTTCGATACGGTGCGCGGGCTGGATCACGGCGCATGGGTCCCGGCGCGGCTGGCGTGGCCGGAGGCGAAAATCCCGGTGCTGGAAGTTTCCATGCCGTTCCTCGATCCGCACCAACTGTTTCAACTGGGGCGCGCGCTGCGGCCGCTGCGCGACGATGGCGTGCTGGTGGTGGGCAGCGGGGGAATCGTGCACAACCTGTCGCGCGTGCGCTTCGCCGACAAGGACGCGCCGGTGGACGAATGGGCGGCGGAGTTCGACACGTGGGTCGCCGACCAAGTGGAGAAACGCGAGATCGGGAAGCTGTACGAGTATCGCCGCTCGGCGCCGCACGCCCGCCTGTCGGTGCCCACGACGGAGCATTTCGACCCGCTGTTCGTGGTGATGGGCGCGGCGTGGCCGGAGGATGGCCTGGAGACGATCTTCGCCGGATTCCATCACGGGAATCTCTCCATGCGCAGCTTCAGCCTGGGGTGAGGGGGGGCCGGTCTACTGCTTGCCGAACGAGATCACCACGCCGTCGGGATCGGCCAGGGTCAGCAAGGTCGGGTTATTTGCCGGGGTGACCTTGGCGGCCAATCCCAGGCCGGACAGTATCGCGGCCGTGTGTTTGACGTCGGCGACGCCGAACCGGATGCCCGACCTTACCTCCGCGCCGGCGGGCGCGAGGTCCACTTCCTGTCCGGAATCGCCGGGCATGCGCAGGCGCGCGGGCATGCCATGGCCGATTTCGGTGAAGCCCAGTTTTTCCAGGTAGAAGGTCCGCATGGCCGCGGCATCGCGCGCCGGCGAGGTCGCGCCCACCATTCGCTGCGACACGCGACTGGCGCCCAGGTGCTTGCCGCGGTCCTCGAAGTGCCGCGACCCGGGCAGGTACTGCGTGTACTCGATGGTCTCGTTCTCGGGATCTTTCATGGTCATCAGCAGGTTGCCGGCTCCGGCCTTGCGCACATCCGAAATCGCCAGGCCGCGAGCGGCGAGCTCCGCGTGCAATGCCGCGAGGTCGCTCGATTCGTAGCAGACGTGCATGAGGCCGAGGGGCTGCGACGGTTCGGTGCGCGGGTACAGTTCGATGAACTGATGGTCGTTCACCTTGAGGAAGGCCTGGGTGGTGACATCGCCCTGCTTCACCTCATAGAACTGTTCGAAGCCGAGCTTGTTGTAGAAGGCGCGCGAGGCTTCGAGAGCGGCCACGCGGAAGGCGACGTGAGCGATCCCAGTCTGGTTCGGCGCCTGCGCCGAGCCGAGCGATGCACACAAAAGGCCGATGCATAACGAGGGCAATCTCATATTCGGGATATCCGGATCGGTTTTATAATAACTCCATTAGCTCCCAGGTCAATTATGACGAAAGATTGCATTTTCCACGCCGCGGCCGCCATGCTGCTGACGCTAGGGCCCGCCATGTCCCAAACGCTGGGCCGTAGCGAGCCCTCTTTCTCGCAGCCCTCGCGGGCGCCCGGTGTGGATTACGTCCTGCCCTCGGAAGGCGAAGTGAAAGCCACGCTCGACCGCATTCGCGACTACTTCGTGCGCGCCACACCGTATCGCATCATCGATACGGCGACAGGCGCGCCGATGGCGGACCTGACGAAGCCGACGAAGACGGCCGGTATCGACCTCGGGCCCGGGCAGTTCAACGACTGGGATTACCCGATGGGCGTGGTGCTGGCGGCCATGCTGCACACAGCCGATGTCACCGGCGACACGGCGTACGCCGATTACGCTTTCAAGAATTTCAATTTCATCTTCGACCACCAGGACTACTTCCGCGAGCAGGCGAAGCAGTTCGGGCCGCAAGCCTACGGTTACCGCCGCCTGCTGGACATGCGCGAGCTGGACGATTGCGGCGCCATCGGGGCGGCCCTCATCAAGGCCTACAACAAGAAGCAGGACGCGCGATACCGCGCCACTATCGAGACCATCGCGGAGCACATTGGGCACAAGCAGTTTCGCATGCCGGACGGCACGCTGGCGCGGCAGCGTCCGCAGCCGGTATCGCTGTGGGCGGACGACCTGTACATGTCGGTGCCGTTCCTGGCCCAGATGGGCGCGCTCACCGGCCAACGCTCCTGGTTCGACGACGGCGCGCGGCAGTTGATTCAAGCGTCGGCGCGTCTGCAGGACAAGGCCAGCGGGCTATGGGACCACACCTGGTATGAGAATACCTCGCCGGACCCAAAATTCTATTGGGGCCGCGGATCCGGATGGGCGCTGATGGCCGCGGCGGAGCTGCTCAGCGTGCTGCCCGAGAACCACCCCGAGCGGGAGCGAGTGCTGGAGATCTTCCGCCACGGCGCCCAAGGAGCGGTGGCCGCGCAGGGCGGCATGGGTCTCTGGCATCAATTGCTGGACAAGACCGATAGCTACCTGGAGACCTCGGCCTCGGCGATGTTCACCTTCGCGATCGCGCGCGGCGTGAACCGCGGC
This sequence comes from Candidatus Solibacter sp., assembly GCA_017883355.1. Taxonomy (GTDB): domain Bacteria; phylum Acidobacteriota; class Terriglobia; order Bryobacterales; family Bryobacteraceae; genus Solibacter. The sequence continues at coordinate 5,581 of JADGNS010000120.1, read as the reverse complement.
TGGCTGTCACCCGCCTACGCCCCGGTGGCGCAGGCCGGCTGGCAGGCGCTGGCCACGCGGGTGCAGGCGGACGGGCGCATCGAAGGCATCTGTGTCAGTACCACCGCGGCTTACGACGCGGTCTACTACTACAACCGCCCCACCGACCTCGGCGCCATGCAGGGCTACGGTCCCACGCTGATGGCGGGCGCCGAAGTGATCGCCATGCTGCGCGGCTTCGACGTGCAGCGCACGCTGAACACGTTCCACTACCGGAAGCGGGCGAAGTGAGGGGGAGACGGCGAGCGCCGTCAAGCCAGCCGTTCCACCGGGAATGAATCCATATCCGCGAATTCCTGGTTTTCCCCGCCCATGCCCCAGCAGAAGGCGTAGGAGCCGGTGCCGCAGGCGCAGTGGATGGACCAACTGGGCGAGATCACGGCCTGGCGGTCGGAGATCACCAGGTGGCGTGTTTCTTCCGGCGTGCCCATGAAGTGCATGACGCGCGCCCCTGCGAGATCGAAATAGACATAGATTTCGGATCGCCGCGCGTGGGTGTGCGGCGGCATGGTATTCCACACGGAGCCTTCGTGAAGCTGGGTGTAGCCCATGACCAACTGGCAGCTCTTGACGCCGCCGGTGTGGATGTACTGGTGGATGGTGCGGCGGTTGGCGTCGGCCATTGTACCGAGGTGCACCTCCTTGGCGTCGGCCTGCGGAATCAGGGTGGTGGGATAGGCGGCATGGGCCGGATAACTCAGCAGGTAGAAGCAGGCGGGGCCGGAAGGGTCCTGGCTGGAGAACGAAATGCTCCGGCTGCCGCGGCCCACATAGAGGGCGTCGAACTTGGCGAGCTGGTAGCGCTGGCCATCCACTTCCACGGCGCCCGGGCCACCGATATTGAGTACGCCCAGTTCGCGGCGTTCGCAGAAATACGCGGCGCGCAGGTCGGCGTCGGCGGTCAGCGCGATGGGCGAGGCCAAGGGGACGGCGGAGCCGATGATGGCGCGGTCCGCGTCCGAATAGATCATGGCGAGTTCCCCGGGCGCAAACAGCGATTCCACTAAGAATGTGGTGCGCAGTTCCTTTGTGCCCAGTTGCCGATAGCCGGTGAGGTTAGGTGAGTATCGAGTTTCCATGAAGTGTCGAAACGTATGATAGCAAGCCTCCGGAAATTCATGCGTGTCCCCAGGGTTGTTACCATGGGCACATGTGGCTTGGCATAGACGTTGGCACCGGGGGCTCGCGCGCGCTTCTGGTGGATGAGCGCGGTGGCGTCCGCGCGGGGTATACCGCGCTCCATGAAGACATGCAGATGGCGCACCCGCAGTGGGCGGAGCAGAGGCCCGAGAACTGGTGGGACGCGGTGGTGGAGGCGGTGCGCGGCGTGCTGGCCAAGGCCGGCGTGAGCGGCGCGGCGGTCAAGGGCATCGGGCTTTCCGGGCAGATGCACGGGCTGGTGATTCTGGACGAGGCGCACGAGGTGATTCGTCCTTCGCTGATCTGGTGCGACCAGCGCAGCCAGGCGCAGGTGGATTTCGTCAATGCGAAGATCGGCCGCGAGAACGTGCTGCGCTACACGGCGAATCCGGTGCTGACGGGGTTCACGCTGCCCAAGTTGCTGTGGGTGCGGGACAATGAGCCGGCCAATTTCGAAAAGGTGCGGCAGATGCTGCTGCCCAAGGACTACGTACGCTTCCGGCTGACCGGCGAGTTCGCGACCGAAGTGTCGGACGCTTCGGGGACGAGCGTGTTCGACGTGGTGAAGCGGCGTTGGAGCTTCGAGATGATGGACGGGCTCGGACTGGATCGCGCGATTCTGCCGCGGTGCTACGAATCGAGCGAGGTCACGGGCGCGATCACGGCGGAGGTGGCGGCGCTGACGGGCTTAGCAGCCGGGACGCCGGTGGTGGGCGGCGGCGGCGATCAGGCGGCGAGCGCGGTGGGCAACGGAATTGTGGAAGAGGGGATTGTCTCCTGCACGCTGGGGACGAGCGGCGTGGTGTTCGCGCACATGGAGAAGGTGGCCTACGATCCGGCGGGGCGCGTACACACGTTCTGCCACGCGGTGCGCGATAAGTGGCACGTGATGGGGGTGACGCAGGGCGCGGGGCTGAGCTTGCAGTGGTTCCGCAATCAACTGGCGCCGGGCGTGGAGTACGACGCGCTGACCGAAGAAGCGGCGGGATCGCCCGCGGGCGCGCAGGGGCTGTTCTGGCTGCCGTACCTGATGGGCGAGCGGACGCCGCATCTGGACGCGACCATCCGCGGGGGATGGATCGGGCTGACGGCGCGGAACACGCGGGCGGACCTGATTCGCGCGGTGATCGAAGGCGTGTCGTACAGCCAGCGCGATTGTCTGGACATCATCGAGGAGTTGGGCGTCGCGGTTAGCGACGTGCGCGCCTCGGGCGGCGGCGCGAAGAGCGCGTTCTGGCGGGGCCTGTTGGCGGGGATTTTGAATAAGCGGGTGGTCACGCTGGAGACGCAGGAAGGGTCGGCCTACGGCGCGGCGCTACTGGCGCTTTCGGGGCAATATGGCAGCGTGCCGGAGATGTGCCGGGTAGCGATCCGCGAGACGGAAGCGGTGACGCCGGACGCGGGCGAGGCGGCGTACTATGCGAAGGCGCATAAGATCTACGGAGAGTTGTACCCGGCGCTGAAGGGAATTTGCGGGGAGATTGCGGGGCTGTGAGAACCAAACAGGAAGGCGCCTTCAACGCAGAGACGCAGAGAACGCAGAGGGAAGCGCAGAGAAAACCAGAAACCAGTTCTACGGAACCTCCTTGGGGCAGGCGCGGAGGATTGCGGGGCTGTAGGGGCGGCGGGACCGGGGACAGACAGGACTGCCAGCGAATTTCCGGCAAACTGCGCCGGAAATTCATGGCAGTCTTGTCAGTCCCCGGCGAGGCGGGTGATGAGGTCGTAGATGAAATCGACGGCGTCGTCGAAGCTCTTGACCAGGATTCGTTCGCTGCGGCCGTGGGCGCGGTAGTCGTCTTCGTCGTTGAAGATTCCGCTGACGCCATACGTGGGGATGCCGGCGCGGATCAGACGGATGCCATCGCTGGCGCCGGTGTCCATGGCGGGGATCACAGGGAGTCCGGGCCAGAGTTTGTTGGTGGCGGCGGTGACCGCGGCTAACACCTTGGGGTCAATCGGGGTGTGGGGCGTGATCACCGGCTGATTCATTTCGGTGACGGTGATTTTGGAATCGGAGAGCACCTGTTCGAGGGTGCGTTTGATATCGGCGGGCTTATCGACGGGCAGCAGGCGGCAGTTGACGACGGCGCTGGCGAGTTGGGGGAGGGCGTTCTCGGCGTGGCCGGCGGAGAGCATGGTAGCTACGCAGGTAGTGCGCATCTGGGCGTTGTAAAAGGGAATGGCGGAGAGGCGGGCGATGGCGGCGGCATCGTTGGGGTTCTGCCCCATGGTCTTGAGGTCGGCGCCGAGTTGTCCGCCGTAGATGTTGGCGCCGCGTTCGAAGGCGGCGCGCGTGACATCGAAGAGGCGGACGGGAAAATCGAATTTCGCGAGGCGCGAGAGGCCGTCGGCGAGGCGATAGATGGCGTTGTCCTTAGTGGGCAGCGAACTGTGTCCGCCGTTGTTGGCGACTTCGAGCTTGAAACTGAGAAAGGTCTTTTCGGCGGCCTGCATCGCCATGTAGAGGGGTTTGCCGTTTTTGATGTGACCGCCGCCGGCATCGTTGTTGACGCAGAACTGGGCGTCGATGAGGGGGCGCTGCTGCTTGACGAGCCAATCGACACCGTTGGAGCCGCCGCCTTCCTCATCGGCGGTGAGAGCGAGGATGAGATCGCGCGCGGGCCGGAAGTTTTCGCGCTTCATGCGCAGGAACGCGGCGACGAGAGAGGCGTCGTCACCCTTCATGTCGGAGGTTCCGCGTCCGTAGAAGTAGCCGTCCTGTTCGCGGAAGACGAAGGGGTCGAAGGGCCAGTCGGCGCGGCGGGCTTCGACGACGTCGAGGTGTCCGAGGAAGAGGATGGGGCGGGCTGCGCCGCGGGCGCGCAGGCGGACCACGAGGTTGCCTTTGCGGGGGACGGGGGTAATGACGTGGATGTCGCTTTCCGGGAAGCCGGCGGCACGGAAGCGGGCGGCCATGGCTTCGGCGGCGCGGGTGTTGTCGCCGGAGGAATCGGTGGTATTGATTTCGATGAGCTGCTGGAAGATTTCGCGGGCAAGCTTGTGGTCGGGCGATTGGGCGTAGAGGGGGAGGAAGGCGAGACAGGCAGCAAGGAAGCGCATACTGTGATTATGCCTCTTGGAAGAGTGCTGATTATTTTGGGGCTGGTGCTGGTGGCGGCGGGCGTGGTGGTGACGCTGGCGGGGCGACTGCCGATTCCCTTCGGAAGGCTGCCGGGGGACATACGGATTCAGGGTAAGAATTCGAGCTTCTACTTTCCGCTAACCACGTGCCTGATCGTGAGCGCGGTGGCGAGCCTGGTGATGTGGCTGCTGCGGCGGTGACGGGCGGGGCGGACACGCTAGTCCGGTTTTTGTGATGTATTTTGCTACAAATTTAATGAAAACAAACCCTTTGTTAATCGACTGACCGGACAGGCTTGTCCGGTCCTGGCGCTATTTCCATGCCCGGCCGGGCGGGGACGTCCGTCACAGCGTCCCCTTCTGTTTTCATGATGGCACGCGGGGGTGCGGATGGCGGGGGGTGGCGGGGGTGCGCACTAGCTGGAAGCCGCTGAAAATTAAGGGGAATTAGTTGGGTAGAAAATATTTTATGTTTTGGTCACTGGATCATGGCGCGACGACGCTGCCTTTATGATGGTTTTCATCGCCTCTGCAAATGAACAACCAGTGTGGCCAGCGTATTGTTCGCGGTCAGCGGTTTTCCGCCAGTGACATCCTGCAAATAGAAGGTCATGCCGTCGGTTACCCAAGGGCCGGTTTGCGCCGATCCGAGATTCCCTTCGTAAGTGAAGAGCGGGCCATTGGGGCTGCCGACGTGAATCTCGATGTAGGATGCGTTGGGCGCATTCCAACTGATCGTGGTAGTTCCATCCGCCGCACCTGTGACCTGGATGGGGTTTGGAGACGCGGTCAGGGATGCTCCATTCCCGGTGCCGGCCGGGACCTCCCCGAAGAGCGTTTCCACGGGCAACGCCCGATAGGGAAAGCCAGTTCCCGGAGGGATCTGCACGTCCAGGACCGCTACGGCGCCGGCCTCGGGGCTGGCGTCGGCTTCGACGAGCGTGTATGTCTGCGGGCTCTTCGGGGCGAGCGTCGTGGGATTGATGTCGGCGCCGAACCAGACGATGGTATTGCCGTTCTCGAGCCGCTGGGCGGCGCCCACTCTATCGGAGTACTTGTAAACGGGAACTCCGCCGCTGGCGCCTACCTGGTGACGATACTCCCATACCTTGGCGGCAGTCATCGAGTTCCAGTCGAGGGCGAGCTCAAGTGCGCGGGTATACAGTCCGCCTTCAGCCGCCGGCCGGCCGTTTCCGTTGTCGAAGAGGAGGAGATTTCCGTTCTCGAGCATGCGGACGTAATGCTCGTGGTAGAACCTGTCGCTTGGATTGGGGAAGGTAAAGTCGCTCTTGAAGCGGCCGATCCGCCACGCGATTCG
>JADGNS010001069.1 GCA_017883355.1 Candidatus Solibacter sp. | reverse complement strand
CGCCCACGAAGGGGTCGGTTCTGGCGAGCGGATTCTGCGCCATGGCGAGCACCGTCCACAGGCAGATTAGCGCTGCAATTCTCATTGCCAAATTCTACATGGCGCGGCCTACCGTTTGCCAGCTTGTTTCACACAGGTGGCAAGGGACATGTTCAGCGGGGCGAGAGCGGTTTCGCAATCTTGTTGTAGTCCGGCATGTAGACCAACAGTCCCCCGGCAGCGGTTGTCTTGGAATACCCCCCCACCAGGTGTTCGCTGTAATGATCGGGGAAGAAATCGAACGGATCGCTTGGGTCGGCATCGATCAACCGCATGTCGGTATCGGTCATCGTCAGTTTGCCGAACCGCAAGACCCCTCCGCGGTAGGCCATGTAATTGGAGTGCGGCGATGGCGGCCGCCCGCTCTTCCCGGTTCCGAAAATCTGAACGACCTCATCGCCCTGAATGCGCACGCTGGTAATCAGCCCGCGCATCTTGGGGGGCGGAAGCATCAGCGTGGGGTCGAGAATGAGGTCGTTATCGTCCACCGTGATGCCCCTGGTATTCCTGGTGTTGATCAGTTTGGCCATGTCGAGGCCGAACAGTTTCATTAAGCCTCCCACGGGTAAATGGCCGGCTTTGACCTTGGTGGCGTGGATGCGGATCTTTCCATCCGGCGTCGCGCTCATCGTGCCCACCATCTCAAAGGGAATCCCGGGGCCTTTCTTCAGCGTGCCGGTTTGCTTGATCTCGCTGCCTTCCGCGCTGAGCGTCAGGTTCTTGAGGGGTGCGTCCGGCTCGCCGAAGACGTATGTGTTCATGGCATGGCTCATGCTCGCCATGCTGACGCCGACTTCGGCGGAATCGATCTTGACGACGTAAGACAGCTTGTCGTCGAAGCTGGGTGGCTGGCCCTTTCGGGTGGGAAGAAACTGGCCCTCCAGGTGGCGTATGTGCAAGACCAGTTCGGGGTCGAGATGGAGGTTCACATTGACCATTTCCACCTGCGTCTCCGTCTTCACCGGGACCTGGGTCTGGGGAGGGGGAGCCTCGGCCACTGGCTGATCCGGCTGTTGTACAGCGGGCGCCGGGCGGTTGCTGCCGGAGCGGCAAGACACCAGGACAAGCGCGGCGGCCAACAGCGGCAAGTGGGAGGACAGTCGCAACTGCTGCCATACTACGCCGAAACGCTGCATCCGTCTGTTCGATACCGCTCATCGGCGCCCGGCGACCTGTTAGTGTATGGGATGAAACAGCCGTCCCGCCATGCCGCGCATCGCCATCCCCGACGATTCACCGCCGGTACTCGCCCCCAGCGCCGTCTTCCCTGCCCTGCGGGCGCGAGCCGAACTCGACTATCACGACACGCTGCCCGCCTCCGAAGACGTATTGATCGAACGCATACGCGCGGCCGAAGTGGTGCTCAACATCCGTGCGTCCTCGCGCTTCACGGCGCGCGTCTTCGCCGCCTGTCCCCGCTTGCGCCTGCTCTCCGTCTGGGGCACCGGCACCGACCACATCGATCTGGCCGGCGCCGCGCGCCACGGCGTCACGGTAACGAACACGCCCGGAGTCAGCGCGCGCTCCATCGCCGAACATGCGCTCGCCCTGCTGTTCGCCGTGGCGCGCCGCATTCCGGAGATGGACGCCGCGACACGCCACGGCGCCTGGCCCCGCGGACAATCCATCGAACTGTACGGCAAGACGTGCGGCGTCGTGGGCTACGGCGCCATCGGCCGCCACTTCGCGCGCCTGGCGGCGGCTATCGGCATGCGCGTCATCGTCTGGACGATGCACCCGGCGCGCTACCCGGGCGTGGAGTTCGTCGATCTCGACGAACTCTATCGTGCAAGCGACGTGGTGAGCCTGCATCTGCGGCTCTCTTCTGAGACGGGAAGCTTCGTCAACGCCGCGCAGTTCGCGTTGATGAAACCGACCGCGATCCTGATCAACACCGCCCGCGGCGCCATCGTCCACGAGGAAGCGCTGATCGAGGCGCTGGGTACCGGCCGCATCGCTGGCGCCGGCCTCGACGTGTTCGCCACCGAGCCCCTGCCGCCGAACCATCCACTTACCCGGTCGGACAAGGTGGTGCTGACGCCTCACTGCGCCGGCATCACTCCGGAAGCGCTGGAAGCAGGCCTGCGCATGTCGGTGGACAATATCTGGGACTTCCTGGACGGGCGGCCGCAAAACCAGGTGGGGCTATAGCCACTTTCTTTCCCAACCCCGCCACCAGCCGGTATTCTCCAGATCGAGCGCGTTCCAGCATTGATCGATGGCCTGCGCGTCGCGGTGCAATACGGCATCCCGGGAAACTCCGGCCGGCAGGTGTACCAGATCGCGGAAGCGGTCGAACACCGCGGCCCGGTCCGCTTCCGGGACGCGGGTCAACAGATGCCACAAGGTGAGTCCGTCGCGCGGGCGTGCGGCTGCGAGTAGTCCGCCGAGCGCCCCTTGGTCGCCGCGCTCGAAGCGTTCCACTGCGCGGCGCAACCCATCGGGAGCGTCCTCAAAATACGGAATGCCCGGACCGCCCCGCCGGCGCGTCACGCAGGTGGCGCCGGCCGGGATGAACGCCTCGCGGTCGCCCACCTGGAACGCCACCCACCCCATCGATACGCGCAACACGCCGTCACCCTTTTCGTCGACGGTGAGGGTGTACTCGCAACCCAGATCGACCGCGCGCGCCGAAGGCGTCTCCACTACGAATTCGCGCGCCGGCGCCCAGATGAAGGC
>JADGNS010000119.1 GCA_017883355.1 Candidatus Solibacter sp. | reverse complement strand
GACGACTGCGCTTGGAACAGCGCGTCGCAAACCTGCGGGTACTTGCCGACCCGCGCCGCGGCGGCGGCGTACAGCGACGCCGTCATGGAATGCTCGTGTCCCAGTCCGGTCAGCGTGAACTCATGGAAAACCAGGTACGCCTTGCCCGGTGTCACGTAGTCGGCCATGATCTTCGGCAGCAACTCCTCGTGGAAATGCTTGCAGTGCGGGCAGGTGAAATCGTCGAACAGGTCCATCCGCATCGGCGCGGCGGGGTTACCCACGCTCTTGCCGTCCGGCCCGGCGGCCAGGCAGGGAAGCATCGCGGCGAGTACCAGTGCAAACATCTTCATTCTTTTATGCTACACCAGGCACCGCTCGCCGCTCGCGATATCTAACCACTGCATCCGAAGTGTAATCGTGATTAAATCTATGGGAAGCCTGTTCAGGTGGGATTAGCGCGCAGCGTGTGGCGCAGGTTTGCCCGGCGCTTTGCGAAATGGAGATTAATATGTTGGTGCGATTATTGCTAACGGCAGTACTGGCCGCCGGCTTCGCCTCGGCGCAACGCGGCGGTGGTGGCGGTGGCGGCATGGGCGGCGACGAAGGCGGCGGCGGTGGTGGTGGTGGCAGGGGCGGCGACATGGGCGCCGCAATGCCCCAGGTGCGCCGTTTGACCAAGACGGAAATGCTGTTCGACAAGCTCAAACTCAACAAGGATCAAAAGGAAGCCGCACAGGCGATCCTTTCCGCGGCGATGGAGAAGGCGGCTCCGGCGCGCGATCAGCTCACCAAAGGCCGCATGGTGATTGCCAACGCCATCACCGGCAAAGCAAGCGAGGAAGAAATCAATAAGCTATTGGGCCAGTACACCGTTGTCAACGCGATGATGACAAACCTTGAGGCCGAGGCCTTCGGCAAGCTCTATGCCCTGCTCAAACCCAACCAGCAGTCCAAAGCGCCTCAGGCGTTTGAACTGATGGACGGAATGTTCGCCGGCGGCGGCATGCCGGGCGCAGCGGGCAGAGGCAGAGGCGGCCAGGATAGAGGCGAGGGGAGGCAATAGATGCTGACTCGGATTCTGTTGGCGGGACTCTTGGCGTCGACGCTGGTGTTTGCCCAGCGCGGCGGTGGTGGTGGTGGCTCGCGCGGCGGCGGCGGGGGCGTGCCCAGTATGGGCTTTGGCGGAGGCACGCGGCTCGACCGCATGTCCGAGGCGCTCAAGCTTAGTAAGGACCAGAAGAAAGACGTCAAGGCGGCCATGGACGATGCGCAGAAGGAAGCCACCCCGATCCACGACCAGATCACCAAGCGCCGCCTGGCGATCGCCGAGGCCATCGCCGCTGGCAAGAGCCAGGAAGAAATCGATAAGGCGGTCCACAGCGAAGCCGAACTGGATACACAAATGACCTCCCTCGAATTGCACACCTTCGCCAAGGTCGTCGCTGTCCTGGAGGTCGATCAGAAACCTCGCGGCGTACCGATTGTCTTCGCCATGGTGAGGGGCGCGTTCCTGGGCAAGAACTGGAACTCGGACCAATAGCCGCCAGGAAGGGCACAGACGCCCTTTCCGCCAACTCCGCGGGAAGGGCGTCCGACCCAAAGCCTCAAAACCTCAAAACCACAGCACGGGCTGGCGGACTGGAAGATTGCGCAGTACCTCTTCCACCGTCGGGTCAGCCTCCAGTTTCCTCCACAGGGCGATGTATTCCGGTTTGTCCAGCGCTACCCCCGCGAACACCAGGCACGGCTGGCGCACCGGCCACTCTTTGTCGTACATGACATCCGGGGGCTTGGGCCACCCCTTCTTGTCGGCGATGAAAGGAACCATCCACGCCATCGCCTTCGCCATGCCCCGCCCGTCGGGCAGTTGCCACGTCCAGAGATTGTCTTCCCTGGTGCTCAGCGTCTGCACCAGAATCGCCATCGCATCCAGGTTGAATAGCGAATACCCGTAAGGCTTGGTGCGCGCCAGTTCCAACGGAAAACTACCGTCGGCGCCTTCCTGATTGGGAATCAGCACGGTCTGGTAGCGGTTGCGGCACCACGCCATCTGTTCCCGGTTGCCGGTGAGTTGCGCAAACGCCGCCACCTGCGTGCACCAGCAGGTGCCGTGATTGTTCTTGGCGTCGCGCTCCGCGATGCCATACGGGTGCGTCGTCATCCAGTCGATATAACTCGCGAACCAGCCCTTCACCCCCGCCAGATCGGCCGGCTTCAGATCGATTTGCCAGGCGGCGCGCGCCACTTCCACCAGGTGCAGCGTGTCGATGATTCCGGTGCCCCGGCCCGTGAAGCGCCCCTGGATGGCCTGCGCGTATTGCAGGTTGGGGTTCATGCGCGTGGCCTCGTCCACAAACCAGGCGCGCAGGTGCGCGGCGGCCTGCTCGGCGTACTTGCGCTCCTTGGTGATCTTGTACGCCGCGGCCAGCGCCGGCACCGCCAGGCTGAGCCGGATCATGGCGCGCCGGTGCTCCACGAAGTTCTCCGGATTGCTCATGCCGTCCCGCTGAATGTACGGCCCCTGCGGATTCGCCGGGTCGGGCCACCAGTAGTCGCCTTCGCTGAAGAAATCGTGCTTGCCCCCGGCGCTCCGTGGACTGCTCGCCGCCGTCACGGTGACCGGAGCTTCGCCGAGATACTTATTGGCGGCCCTCAGCACGCGCGTCCGCTCGATGGCGGCGAGATCGAGCTTGGCGGCGGCTCGGGAGACGCGCATCGCCGGCAGGGCGAGCGCGGAGGCGAGGAACGTGCGGCGTTGCATACCAACGCCAGTTTATCGCGCATCGCCTGCGCGAGGGCCCGCCGAAGGGGTTGGGCGGGACGGCATTCAGAGAGGTCCACAGGGCACTCAGGAAGGCGACAAGGTCCTGCTTTTCCTGAGGGTAACGCGCTTCAGAGTTTGGGAGCCAGCTTGCGCACCAGATCGCGCATCTGGGGCAAGCGCTCTTCCGCACCGCCTGCCGGAAAGCCTTCAATGTCCACAACCAGCACCGCGGATCCTTTGAGAAGGTAGATGGCGGCCCTGCCCCCGTGGTCGGACGAGGGAATCGTAGCGAAGGCTGTACCGCCAAGACCATCCTCGGCCTGGGTCTTGCCTTTTGTGGCGCTGGCGACGCGTGCCCGCTCGAACATGGAGGCGACGCCGATCCGCGCCACGTTCATTCCCTTCTTGCGGCCCGCGTCCTGCCACGCGCAACCGCTGGGATCGTTGGTCCGTTTCGCGGATGGGCCAAGAAGCGTCCTCGCATCGTCCACGGTAACCGCCGAACAAACCGGCACAGCCTCCCCGGCAAAACACGCAACCGTCAGAAGCACACCGGACAATAACTTGATCATGGAACAGTTCTCCTTTGGTAACCCGACATGCCAATTCTTTCTCGCGACTTACTTCCACCAGGCCAGCGGTGGAAGGGAGGCCGCTACTTGCAGTCGCCGATCCGCCGGCCCTTCATACGCGTTGCCGTACTGGCGCCCGCTTCCGTGGATGTGGCCACGGTGTCAAACGCATCCGTACTATAGGTGCTCGAGACTACCAACGTCCTGGCGCCGCAGACCTGCGTCATCGAAATTGTGTTTCCGTCCATCTTGAAATCCTTCAGCGTACACCCGCTCTTTGTGCTGCTTTTCTCGGTGGCTTCCCGCAACGTTTTCGCGGGACTGTTGCCGAGCGCGACCATGGCAGGTGTATAGCACGTGTTGTGGCTGGGACCGGCCGGCTTTCCATCCAACGTAGTGGTAACTTCCCAGAGTCCGGCGCGCATCCGGTCTTCGGCGCGCAGCGAAACCGCCGCCGGGAACACCAGTGCGCTGAGCGCAAGCAACGTAGTTGTTTTGATTCCGATCATCGGTTTTCTCCTTACCGTAAATTGGAAACCGCCGGTCATTTCCCCGCCTGTTGACGCGCAATGCCGCCGATCACCGGCAACGAGAGAGTCTGGCCCTGGTACGCGTTCCACATCAGGAACAGCCAGAGCACTAAGCCGCCGCCCCAGAGCAGCAAGCTAAACAGGCTGAGCACAAGAGACAGTCCAAACGGCAGAAGCATGCTCAGCGGGATCATGGCGAACCATCCCAGCGTCCAAACCAGATTGAACAGGATCGACTGGAAGGCATGGAACTTGATGCGCGGATTCTGGTTGTAAGGCGCGATCACCAGGAAGATAATGCCGGTGACCAGCCCTCCCAGGTAACAGAGGGCGCCGACGGCATTCTCCGTCAATCCCGCGTTGGCGGCAGGCGCCGCGGCGAATGCGGCCCCCGCGGGAACTGTCGCGGCGGCGCCGCATTTGGGACAAAATCGCCCGTCCACCGAAGCTCCACAAGCAGGACAGAATGGCATAGATTCCCTTCGTAAATGAGTTCTGAAATCCGGCGCTCAGAGTCGCGGTAGAATCGTCTTTGCGAGCGCGATGCCTTTGCCTCTGGCGCCGGTAACCTGCGTAAAGTCCAAGGTGAGCGCGGCATCGCCCTTCACCACGCACATCAGGCTCTCGCCGATCCCCATGGTCGCCTCATCGCCGACACCCAACGGTTCCGCTGTCTTCCCAACGAGGTCCCCGCCACCCAGCCGAGTGGCGACCCCGAGCGCCGAGCATACGATCTTGCCGTTTTCGCGATCCACCTTGAACCCGAAGTAGGGAGCCTCTCCATTTCTGGCTGCCTCCACCGCGCTGCGAGCCATGTTCTTGATCATGTCCAGTGCGCCCGGCGGCAATTCATTGGCCTTCGACGCGGAGCCGGGGTCGCTGTTGACCGCGGCGGCGGACTGTTTCAGTGTCTCCTCGTTTTGCTCGACGCTTCCCGGCTTAATGAAGAAGTCACAGTGTTCGCCGCTCTGTTGTTCGTTCGGTTTTCCGTCAACCTTGACGACCTCGATACCGAGAATCGCCGACGCCTCGTCCTTGGACAGCAATGCACAGCCATCCCGTTTGGTCCCCCCCGCTCCGCGCTCGGTCCGGTTCGCCGCCTCGCGGATGGAATGGATCGCATCGCCCGCTTTGATGCCGGTCACATCCTCGGCCATCTTGATGTAGCGATGTGCCGCATAGTACATGCCGCCGAGGGAGAGCGCCCCGAAAACGAACAACACGCCCACCACGATCAGGACGATCTTCAGCGCCGATCCACCGCTGCCGGTGGTGCTCGCTGCGCTTGTGGCTGAGGGCGTTGCCACAACCGCTGGTTGACTTGAGGGCGGGTGGCCGGCGCGCGCGCCGCAATTTGCACAAAATCCGGACGGGCCGCCGAGAGGCGAGCCGCAGCTCACGCAGAAACTTGGCATTCGATAGGCTCCTTCACTCCAACAGCGCAAAGCGAGGCGCAATCGGCTCAAAGTTTATTTCTGGAGCGTGGTTTCGAACTGCGCCAGACCCTGTTCGAGTTCGCTGCGCAGCCCTTGCCCGAGGGCGTTGCCCGCCGGAACCAGACTCAACGCCTGGCGCTGGGTCCGAATGGCGGTGGGCGCGTCACCGTTGCGGAAGTACGCCCAGGCAAGCGTGTCGAGAAAGAGCGCGTTGGATTCCTTGGTGGCGCGCGTAGCGCGGAGGGCCAGTTCCAGCGCTTTGGCAGGCTGCCGCAATGACTCGATTTCCGATTTCAGCAGCGCATTGGCGTAGTCGTTCCACTCATAAGGTCCGGCTCCGGGCCTCTCCGCCACGGCGCGCATCAGCTCGATCGCGTCGCCGCCGGCCTTTTCGGCATTCGTCCGGTCGCCGATCTTTTTCATTTCGGCGGCCATCCGGGTGAGTGCGAGTGCCAGACCGGCCGGCGCCTTCGAATCGGTCGGATCGATAGACATGAGCGTCTGCATGGAGGCGACCGCTTTGGAGTATGTCGCCATCGCTCCCACGCGATCGTCCTGCGCCAACAGGGCTTGCGCCACATAGATCTGCGTGTAGGCGATCAGGCGGCGGTACTCCACGTTGTTCGGTTGTTCCGCCGCCAGAGCTTCGAACAGGCCGCTGGCCTTGGCGAGGTACCGCAGAGCTTCCGGCACCTGGTTCAGATGGCGGAGAAGATTTCCGAACGCCGCGCAGGTGGAAGCCAGCGTGCGACGCACAAGCCGGTCACCTCTGAGAACGAGTGCCACCGGCTCCAGGTAGGCGATGCTCGCACGACAGGCCTCGGTCGCGTGAACCGCATCTCCCGCCGCGGCCAGCACGATACAGCGGCGGTTTTGGATATAGCCCGCCACCTTCCGCGATTCCGGATCCGAAGCATCCTGCCGCAATACCGCCTCCTCCATCCCCAGAGCCTGCTGATAATCCGTAAGGGCATGGTCGGTCTGGCCGTTGAAGAACTGCCCGTCCCCTACCTTACTCAGGCTGAAGGCCAGGTCGCGTTGGGCCGGGAGATCGGGCTTCGGGCGCCGCGCGATGGCTTGCCGTAGCTGAAAGGCTTTCTGGTAATTCGCCAGGGAACTGGCGTCCGCGCCACCCGGCCCGATGGCATCGTGCAGAAGATCGCCGGTTTTTTCGTAAGCGCTGGCCAGTTCGCGCTGGAGTTGCAGATCGCCGCTCGATTCGCGGGAAAGGCTCTCCAGATACTGTTGCGCCTTGGCCAGCACCAGCCGCCTGGCGGTGGCCGAGCCGGCCAGATCGCGAATGCCATCGTGCAAATCGAAAAGCAGGGTGGTGACCAGCGCGCGGAGGTCGCCCAGGCGGCGCTCGGCGCGCGCGCGCTCCAGATCGGCGAGGGAACGTTGCTGCCCAGCCTCCTCGGCCTTCTGTTCGGCGCGGGCCCGCTGCACCGCCGTCTGGTCGCGCGCCCGCTCCGCCACCGCGGCCTGAGCCTGGGCGAACCGGCGCTGGACCTCGGCGATGCTGCGCTCCTGAAGGGCCACGCGCTGCTCCCGCCGGGCGCGGCCCGCCTCTCGCGCACTCACCAGTATGCCCGCCGTGAGGGAGAGCACCACCAGCGTGACCGCGGCCGCCGAGAGCAGGTTGCGGCGCAGAAACTTCTCCGCGCGGTAGCTCAACCGGTCGCCCTCCGCCAGCACCGGGAGCCCCCTGCGGTAGCGCGCCGTGTCGTCGCGGAACTGCGCCACCGATGCGTACCTGCGGAGCGGATCTTTTTGCAGCGCCAACATCACGATGTCGTCCAGTTCTCCTCTAAGCCGGCGCCGCAGCTTCTGAGAACCGCCTTCTGCCGCGTTCGCCGCGACGGCACTCGTGACGGCCGCGCTGGGCCGCATGGGGTCGCGCTCGCAAACGGCCCTCATCACTTCATGCGGAAGATCGCCGCTATCGTGCATGGGATGCAAGCCGGTGAGCAACTCATAGAGGAGCACGCCCAGGAGATAGACGTCGGTAGCGGTGGTGATCGGCTTGCCAAGCACTTGTTCGGGGCTGGCGTATTCGGGCGTCAGAATCAGCGCGCTGACGGCCCTCGCCGACGGCTCGGAATTGGCTGGGTCCGCCAGCATCTTGGCGATGCCGAAGTCCAGCAGCTTCACGCTGCCTTCGGGCGTGACCAGAATGTTCCCCGGCTTGAGATCGCAGTGAACAATCAGATGGTCGTGCGCGTACTGCACCGCATCGCAGACACGCGAGAACAGATCGAGACGGCTGTCGATATCCAGGCGGTGAGCGCGGCAGTAGAGATCGATGCGAACCCCGGCAACGTACTCCATCACGAAGAACGGCAGCCCCGCCTCCGTGGTGCCGCCATCCAGAATGTGCGCGATATTCGGGTGATCCAGTCCAGCCAGAATCTGACGTTCCCGGCGGAACCTCTCCTCTAACGACTCGGTCAAGAGCGTCGCGCGGATGACCTTAATCGCAACCAGCTTACGGAAAGAGCCATCGACGCGCGCGGCCTCGTATACGGTCCCCATGCCGCCGCGCCCGATCTCCCGGATCACCTCGTAGGAACCGATGCGCGATCCGGCCAGATCCCGCCCCGCCGCCTCGGAACGCGCCGGGGAATGGAGATTCGCAATCGGCTGCTCCATGAACCCGCCACGCCGCTGGTGGGCGGCAAGCAGCAGTTCGACTTCCGCCGCCAATGATGGATCGGCCTTGCGAGACTCGGCCAGGATGCCATGGCGATCGTCCTGAGGAAGCTCGACGACCGATTCAAAAACCGCGCGGATGGCTTGCAGCCTCTCTGGCGTCATGGGGATTGCCAGGGCCCTAAGCTGGCTCCCTATGATATCCTTGATTCGCCATGACCGGCGGCTTGCAGCCCAAGGATGTATCCGCCATACTGAGCGCCTGGGGCGAGGGTGACCAGGAAGCGGGCAACGAGCTGATCGGAATTGTCTACCAGGAGCTTCGCCGGCTCGCCGCTTATTACCTCCAAAGCGAACCCGTCGGCCACACTTTACAGCCAACCGCGCTGGTACACGAACTTTACTTGAAGTTATTCTCCACCGAACCGGTGCAGTTGCACGACCGCGAGCACTTCCTGGCGGTAGCGGCCCGCCAGCTTCGCCATATCGTCGTGGATCACGCCAGAAACAAACACGCCCAAAAGCGCGGTGGATCCCAAGCAACCATCTCTCTCGATGAGGCGCACGGATTGGCGGTCCCGACGGACAGCCGGGTGATCGACCTCGATCGGGCGTTGGGACGCTTGGAAAAGTTGGATACGCGCGCCGCTCAAGTGGTGGAGCTAAGATTCTTTGGCGGGCTCACCGACGACGAAGTCGGCAAGACTTTGGGTATCTCTTTGGCCACCGTCAAACGTGACTGGGATTTCGCGCGCTCCTGGCTGTTGAATCAGATCGCGTGACCCGTAGACGATTGTGCAAGAACGGCTGCGCAGCCCCGCCCTACCCCTCGAACAAGCGCGACAGATTCTCCCCGACAATCAGGCGCGCGTCCGCCGTGCTGATCCCCAGGTCCAGCAGGGCGCGCGTCTGCGCCTCGAAGATCGCATAGTTCCAGCCGCGCGGAAAATACGAGGAGTCCGTGCCGAATAGCAGCCGGGTCGCGCCCACCACATCGAGCGCGCGCCGGAACACGGTCTTCAGATCGAGCCCTTCATACCGCATCCACGAATTGCCGCTCGAGGTGTCCAGGTAGACGTTCGGACAAAGGTCGGCCAGCATCAGCGCCTCCCGCAGGTAGCCGGCGCCGAAATGCGGCACCACGAACTTCAGCCCCGGGTAGCGCAGCGCGGGGCCGTGTAGTTCC